>NZ_JAHBDR010000071.1:0-228493 GCF_019956575.1 Pseudomonas sp. A-R-19 | reverse complement strand
ACTTTCAGGTCCATAGGTTTCAGCTCTCGCCACGGCATGGTCAGATCCTCGGAATCGACCAGTGCCAGTTAAAGACTGTTACCTATGTGCTTGAACTGTTTTGTTACCTATGTGGGTGAGTCATACCCGAGCGTTTTTTGCTTACTTTTTTAGGCGCTTGTAAAAAAGTGAGTCGCCGTAAGGGCGAAACCGCCAGTGGCCGCTACCGCAGAAACGGATATGTACTCAATCAACCACAACATGGTCGGCCCAGAGGCCGCCAAGTCAACGGCTCAACCTGTAACCCGATAAACCTGCGGCTGCGGAAACAGATTATTCAGCGTCTCCAACAACCGCACGTGATAAATCGGCTTGCGAAAAAGATCCAGCACCTGCAAACGCAACAAGTCACTGACATCATCCATGCCCGCATGCCCCGACATCACAATCACCGGCAAATGCTGGCGCGACGTATGCTCGCGCAAACGCTTGATCAACGACATCCCGCTCTCCTCCGGCATGCGCAAATCAGTGATCACCAAAGCGATATCAGGATGCCGGGTCAGATGCTGCAGCGCGAGCTTGACCGAAGTGGCCGTAAAACAATTGAACCCCTCACCCTCCAGCAACTCCGCCAACTCAAGCAATGCCTCCTCTTCGTCATCCACCAGAAGCAGTTGTTGGCGCGGCTGTGCGAGAGCGTTCATGAGCTAACACCTGCAAGGGACTGGACACAAACGTTGAGATCGGACAAGTCAGCCAGCCACCGCACTCAGGGCGTCGGAACCAGATTTAACTTGATGATGTCAAAAATCCCCTTTACCGCTCCGGCAATAGGCGTCATGAAAGTCACCAGGACAACCGCCGCCATCCCGGCAACAATCGCGTACTCGATACCGGATGCACCCTCGGTATCCTTGACCAGACCTTTGTAGAAAGCGATTTCGGATTTGACCTTCTGAACAAGCTTGGAAAAAGACATGGCATTTCTCCTGGACGACGACGGGTGTTGCACGGACGCAACATGATTCCCCAGTGCCAGCACCAGCATTGTCGGCATTCCCCGCCCCAACAACTGTAAATACGCATTAACACGAAAGTATTAACCGTTTCGTTGACGTCAAAAAACAGGTCATTTCAGCGCAACTTTGCACTTTCGTTAGATATTTCCCCTGCACTAATGGCATTTCGCTCTACCTGCGCTACGGTCAAATAGCGAAATAGTTCCATGTTCATAGCTGCCTGATTGCGAAGTTGTCTCGTTAGATATGACGGGGTTTTGCGCAGCAGGAAAGGGAGAGCCTACATGAACAGCCGTGTCACCCTGGGCCTCGCCGGATTGCTTCTGGTCGGTGCAATCATTACCGGTTACTGGGGGCTCACATTGAGTCGTCAACCGGTCCCCGAATCCGTTGCCCAATCCACAGTCAGTGCACCGCTCGCCAACACACAGGCGGCCGTACCGGCAGATGACCCTACCCGCCATCCCGTGGTCGTGCTGGTCAACGACGTTGCGCCGTTTGCGCCGATCACCGCCGCCGATGTCACCCTGGAAAAACTGCGCACCGTCCCGGCCGGCAGCCTGACCAGCCTTGACCAGGCGATTGGCCGCACACCCTGGCGCACCCTGACGGCCGGGAGTTGGCTCAACGACGAAAGCTTCGAAGCCGGCAGCAAACTGTCGCGGATGATCCGCTCCGATGAGCGCGCCCTGGCGGTCGCCGTGGACGAAGTGATCAATATCGGCGGGCAACTGACACCCGGCGACTATGTCGACGTGCTGCTGTTCCTGCGCATGGACACCCTCAATCCTCAGCCAACGGCCCAACTCGTGGTGCCGGCCTTGCGGGTGCTCGGGGTCGGCGAGCAGTTGGGTTTGACCAACGACGGCCAGCCTTCCAGCCCGGCCCGCAGCACCGATGAACAGCTCAGACAGGATCAATCGCGCGCCACGGCCCGCACCGTGTTGCTCGCCGTTCCTGAACAACTGGTGAGCCGCCTGATGCTCGCGACCCAGGCCGGCGTGTTGCGCCTGGCCGTGCGCAGCGCCGATGAAAAACGCCTGGCGCACTACTGGGCCGGTGAAAGCAATTCTGCCGCGAGCCTGGCCAATGCCAACCGCGAGTTACTGCAATTCAGCCAACTGGCCATGACCGCGCCGCCCAAACCCGCTGCCAGTCCTGGCGCCGCGCCGCGCAAAACCAGCGTGGCAGTCATTCGCGGCAATGAAATCACTCAACAAACACCCTGAATCGAGCACCACAGCGGGTTATCGCAATGAGCCAGAACCTGAGTCAAACCTTCCTCGCGATTACGCGCAACAGCACCGACCTGGAATGGTTGCAAGGCGCACTGGCGCCCCTGGGTCAGGTGGTCAGTGCCGGTGGCGGCAGCCTCGACGAGCTGTTGGCACTGGTGGACGTGACGTTCGCCAGCCTGGTGTTCATCGGCCTGGACCGCGACCACGTGGTGGCCCAGAGCGCGTTGATCGAAGGCGCGCTGGAAGCCAAACCGATGTTGGCGATCGTCGCGCTGGGCGACGGCATGGACAACCAGCTCGTATTGAATGCGATGCGTGCCGGGGCCAGGGATTTCGTGGCCTATGGTTCACGCTCCAGTGAAGTCGCGGGGCTGGTGCGGCGCCTGAGCAAACGCCTGCCCCCCGTCGCGCCAAACACGCACCTGGGTCGCCTGACCGTACTGTACGGCGTGCAGAGCAGTGCTGACGGCGCGTTGCTGGCCACGCACATGGCGCAGGTGGTGCAAAAAAGCGGTCAGCACACGCTGCTGCTGGACCTTGGTTTACCTCGCGGTGACAGCCTGGCTTTGCTCGGCCTGGAGAGTTCGTTTCATTTCGGCGATGCGTTGCGTCATTTGCGCCGCCTCGACGCGACGCTGATCGACAGCGCCTTCACCAGTTGCGAAGCCGGGCTGCGCATCCTCGCCTATGCCAGTGGCGATGAACCGCTGGAACACACCAGCGCCGCCGAGTTGTACATGCTCCTCAGCGCCCTGCGCCAACACTTCCAGCACATCGTGGTGAACCTCACCGGGCAGCCGGACAGCGAAGCATTGCGTACCTTCGTCAGCCATTGCGACAAACTGCTGTGGTACACCGATCAAAACGTGCTCGACTGCCGCCGCAACCTCGCGGTGCTCAATCTCTGGCGCGAAAAAGGCATGAAGCTCGATCACGCCAAATTGCTCGTGGACCGCTACCTGCGCAGCGTCGCTCCGGACTCCGACACCCTGGGCAAGACGTTCGGCCTGGAGATCATCGCCACCCTCGCCTACAGCCCGGAAGTCCGGCTCAACGCCAAGAACCAGGGCCTGACCTTGTTCGAACTGGCCCCACGCGAAGGCCTCACCCAGGGCCTGCGCACCCTCGGCGAGCGCCTGGCCAAGCACTCCGAAGGCCTGGCCAAGCCCAAGACCGGCTGGTTCAACCGCTTGAGGGGTGCACAATGAACAGTGAAAAACTCTTTGGCTCACCCCAGCGTGGCGCGGTTGGCAATACCGACCACGATGGCCTGAAACTGGTGCTGCACCGCTACATCATCGACGCCATCGAAGAGTCAGGGAAAAACCTGCTGGAAGGTTCGCGGCAGGCGCTGTCGCAGTTCGTGATCGACAAAGTGGCCGAGTACATCGCACGTTTGCACCTGGCTATTTCGCGCTATGAGATGGAGCGCCTGGCCGAGGAGATCGTCGACGAGCTTACCGGTTTCGGCCCGTTGGAAGTACTGCTGCGCGACACGGCGGTGACCGAGATCCTGGTCAACGGCCCACACCGGGTGTTTGTCGAACGCGAAGGCGTGCTGCATCTGAGCGACTTGCGCTTTATCGATTCGCATCACGTCGAGCGTGTCATGCAACGGATACTTGCGCCGCTGGGCCGGCGGCTCGACGAGTCCTCACCGATGGTCGACGCGCGCCTGCCGGACGGCAGCCGGGTCAACGCCATCATCCCGCCGATAGCCCTTGATGGCCCGTGCCTGTCGATCCGCAAATTCCGCCAGGACATGCTCAAAAGCTCCGACCTGATGGCAATGCAAACCATCGATCAGGCGATCTACGAATTCATTCAGGACGCCGTGGGCAAGCGCTGCAACATCCTCATCAGCGGCGGCACCGGCACCGGCAAGACCACGCTGCTGAACATTCTCAGCCAGTTGATCAGCCCCCACGAACGCCTGGTCACTATCGAAGACGTCGCCGAACTGCAACTGGGCCACCCTCACGTCGTGCGCCTGGAAACCCGTCCACCGAATGCCGAAGGCCATGGCGAGGTGAAAGCCAGCGACCTGATTCGCAACGCCCTGCGGATGCGCCCGGACCGGATCATCCTCGGCGAAATTCGCGGTGTCGAAGTGGTCGATGTGTTGACCGCCATGAACACCGGCCACGACGGCTCGATGAGCACCGTACACGCCAACAACGCCCAGGATGCGTTGCTGCGCCTGGAGACCCTGGTGGGTTTGACCGGTCGCAGCATCGCCGAGCGCACGTTGCGGCAAATGATCTGCGCGGCGCTCGATGTGGTCATCCAGCTCACGCGCATGCCTGACGGTCGCCGTTGCGTCAGCGAAGTGGTGGAAGTCGTCGGCGTGCGCGACGACGTGTATGTCACCAACACGCTGTTCCGTCTCGACCGTCGCAGCGGGTTCGGTTTCCTGCGCGAAGCGGTCAACCCGGCTGGCGACAAATTGCGCCGGGACTCGGCGCTTTCTCCCTCGGCGTACTGAGGCCACGGCATGCTCAAACCAGTGCTGCTCATCCTCGCTTGCGTGATCTTTCTCGGCCTGTCGCTGCGCCTGCTCTACAACGGTTTGCGCCAGACCGGCAACGAACGGATTCTGGGACGCCTGAGCCAGGGGCAGCCGCAACGGGTCGTGCAGAAATCATCGTGGACAGGGCTTGAGCGGGCGTTCCTGCGCGCCGGGCTCGGACGCCCCACCGAACGCCTGGGCCAATGGCTGGTGCTCTGGATACTCGGGGTGCTGCTGGGGTTTGCCTTGGCTGGCTGGATCGGCGCACTGCTGTTGCTGCTGATTCCTCCGGCAGTGGTACGACTGTTCATCAGCTGGCGTTATCAGCGTCGCCTCAGTCGCATGATCGAACAACTGCCGATGCTGCTCGACCATGCCGTACGCAGCCTGAAGTCCGGGCGGACCCTGGCCGATGCCGTGCTCGGCGCCATCGATGCCGCCGAAGACCCGCTGAAAAATGCCATGGGCCGGATTCAGCGCAATGTGCAACTGGGGGTCAGCCTGGCGGACGCTGCGTCGGACTTCGCCGAGCTGTACGAAAAAGATGAACTGCGCCTGCTCGCACTCGGCTTGAAGGTCAACCACCGCTACGGCGGCAATGCCAGTGAACTGCTGGAAAACCTGATCAAGATGATCCGCGAACGCGAGCAAGCGGCTCGCCAATTGAAAGCCATGACCGGCGAAACCCGCATCACGGCCGTGGTCCTGGCCCTGCTGCCGGTCTCGGTCGCGGGCTACTTTCTACTCACCAATCCGACCTACCTGCTTTCCATGTGGCACGACAGCTCGGGGCAAACCATGCTGGCGAGTGCCTTCGGATTTCAGGTGATCGGTTGCCTGGCGCTGTGGCGCATGTTGCGTAGCCTATGAATATGAAGATGCTCTTGCTGATCAGTGCACTGTTCCTGTTCGGGGCGGCCCTGTTGCTGCTCAGCGCCTTGCTGGAGCAACGCCGACGAGCGCGCCAGGTGGCCCATCGACTCGATGGCAAGACGCCTGGCGATAGCCGCTTCAGCGAACTGCTGCATGCCCTGGGCGCCAGCCGCCTAGGGCAAAAGTCGGTAAAGATGGACAACGAAACCCACACCTTGCTCAACCGCCTGGGCTGGCGCAGCGTTCGCCAACGTTCGATGTTTGCTGCCTTGCAGGTGGGTGCTCCGGTGCTGGCACTGTTCTTGTGCCTGCTGATCCAGGGGCTGTTCTACCCGAATGTGGAGAACCACTGGATCGCCCCGATACTCGCCACCAGCTTCGGTTATCTGCTACCCAAACGCTGGCTGGCCGCCGCCGCACAGCATCGGCAAAAACAACTCGCCACCGAGACATCAACCTTCATTGCGCTGCTGCGCACCCTGTTCGAATCGGGCATGGCGGTGGAGCAATCGCTGCGCGTACTGAGTCAGGAAGGCAAACAGTTACTGCCCGCCCTGACCCATGAATTGCGCCTGGTTCTGGCCCGTGTCGACTCAGGCATGGAACTCGGCGAAGAGCTGAACAAAAGCACCCGACTGCTTTCGGTAGACGAGTTCACCGACACCTGCGTGATCCTTCAACAATTGATCCATCAGGGGGGTGGCGCGATGAAGTCCCTGCTGGCGCTCAAACAGTTGCTCGATGACCGACGCCTGACACGCCTGCAGGAATACGTCTCCAAGATGTCCGCCAAAATGTCCTTGGTGATGATGCTGTTTCTCTTCCCGGCGCTATTGATCGTCCTCGCCGGCCCGGGCTTCACGGCCCTGGGTCGGGCCTTTGCCCACTAATCCTGCGGATCGAGAATATCCAGCGCCCGATTCACCGCCAACTCGCCCAGCATGATCACCTGCGCAATCCCCAGCAGCGTATTGCGCTGCGAGCCCTGCAGAAACCCCGCGAAATCACTCGCCATCACACTCGCCGACGCCAGTGATTCACAGGCGTGGGCCAGCAGGGTTTCGGTATTGATGTCCGGGGCGATGACGAACATCGTGCCGGGTTTGTGGGGGACTGGTTGCTTGGGGGGATTCAGGTAGTGATCGTGGGTACGGTCGAGGGTTTCGGGGGGATTGGGAGTGGGTTTGATCATGGTGAAGCTCCAAGTATGAGATAGAGCTGCCACTGATCGCCGCGACAGCAATCAAGGGTGGCAGCTGTACGCGGGGTCGCGGACCGAGCTACTTGGAAACCCGGCATACCCGAAGGTATCCCGCGCACAGCCACCATTACATCAAACGACAAGCACCGAAGCGCTCCGGTTTGGGCCGGTGGATTATGCACCAAGTAGACTTAACAGGCCGCGACAGCCCGATCACTGAACTTGCAGTGACGGAGAAAGGCTAGAGATCACACTTCCGATGGACAACCTGAAAAACATGTCGGAGGTTTCCTCGGGGATTTGAGGAAAACTTCACAGGAATGTGTGGGCTGAAAGGACGTCATCGCGAGCAGGCTCGCTCCTACAGTTGGGACGGGTACATCTGAAAGAAATGGGTCGGCTGGCAGGCCGTCTTCGCGAGCAAGCCCGCTCCCACAATTTGACCGAGTACACTCGATAGAGGCAGGTCGGCTGGCAGGCCGCCATCGCTGGCAAGCCAGCTCCTACAGAAGAGCAAAAGAAGAGCGGCGTACACCCACGCCCCTCACCACTCATCAGGCCGAGCGTTAGCTCGCCTGCAGCTCTTGATCTTGATCCACCCGCCCCCTCGGGAGGCTGAGTGGAGGTGTTCATCCGGGGATGGGCGCGCAGCGCCGTTCGACGCAGTCGAACTCATCGCATGTAGGTGCCAGCGAAGCCAACCGGAGGGCGATGCCCCCGGATGAATACCGGAGCGAAGGAACCCCGAGCCTTAGCGAGGGGCCGTACGCCAGGGGCGAGACCTTTTGGTTCCTTTTGGGGCGTTTGCCAAAAGGGACTCGCCGTAAGGGCGAAACCATAAGCCGCCGTTACCGCAGCAACGGATATGTACACCCGCAAATAAACACATAGCCTGACGCAAAGTCTTCGCGAGCAAGCCCGTTCCCACAGTGGATATCAGTGCGCCGAAACCCGCAGCCGCCCCCCGGAACCACTGGGCGACAAGGCCAACGCCAACTGCGTCCGATTATGCATATGCGTCAACCGCAACACCTGCGACACATACAACTTCACCGTGTTCTCGGTAATCCCCAACTCACAGGCAATCTGATAATTGGTCTGCCCCTTGCCCACCAACTGCGCCACCTCCAGTTGCCGCGGTGACAGCTGATTGAAAATCGCCGGAATCTCCACTGCATCAACCTCGGCAACACCCCGGTCACCCGCTTGCGGTCCCCGCCGAACCTTGTCCAGGTCCTGATACAGATCATCGATCGACTCGGACAAATACTGCAGCTTCTGATTCAAATGCCCCAACTGCAGGTTCTTGTGCTTCTCCTGCAGGGCCACTTCCTGACGTTGCAAACCTTCGAGCAACTCATTCAGATCGATTGGCTTCTGGTAATAGTCGGCAACACCCGCGCGCAGGGCCTTGATCACGTCCTGCTTGTCGGCGCACCCGGTGAGCATGATCGCCTCGAACGCCCGGTGCTTGCCCGAAAGCCGCTGCAGCTCCTGCATCAGCTCAAGGCCATCCATGCCAGGCATGTGCAAGTCCAGCAGGACCAGGCCGATATCGAGGTCCTCGTTGAAACGCTCGATCGCCTGATGGCCCGACTCGCAGGGAACACAACGGTAACCTTTGCCCTCCAGAAACTCGCAAAGCTCTTCAACGATCAATGGCGCATCGTCGACCACAAGGACTTTTACTGCCGAAGTAAACTTGCTCACGTGTAACTCCCTGTCAGGCCAAAGGTTGACCCGTCCCTCACCGACAGCCACCGGCTGTACACCTGCTGTCTGAAAAGTAGACGTAGTTTCAGGCTCTGTACATAAAAGGGCCGACTAGTGGAGCCAGGCCAATGTCAGCATCAGCCCCACCAGCACGAACGGTGCAAACGGCTGCTTCTTTGACATTTCAGGCGCCATATAAAAAAGATGGGTTCTAAGCCCTTGACTCATATGAAGCCAGACTCTTGGCGCCAGCAGCAGCCAGAAAACACTGGCCAATCCGGCGCCAATAAACGTACCGAGCACGTGCATACCGTCCGTCGCAAGACCCAGCGCGGCCATGAGTTTCACGTCGCCGCCGCCCAGGCGCTTCATCGAATAGCCAGGTAGCGTGAAGCCCAGGGCCAGTAACAACGCCCAGCCGCCCTGTTGCGCCTCGGCACCCAGCCAGGTCGTGCCGCTCCACAGCAACCAGGCCAGGGCCAGGGCGCCAGCACCCAGGGTCAGGCCATTGGCAATGTGCCGTTGCCGGGCATCCTGCGCGGCACACAGTGCCAGCCAGATCAGTAGGACAAAGCTCTGCATTCGGTAAAAACCGTCCGTTTTGGCTGAATGATTCTATGCTGACATTACACAGTGTTGGTCAGGGTAGACACACTCATGAAAGCCAGCCTCCCCCACAAACAAAAAGGTGCCGCCGCGATTGAATTCGCCCTGGTGTTCATCATTTTTTTCGGCGTGTTCTACGCCATCATCAGCTACAGCCTGCCGCTGTTGTTGATGCAGTCGTTCAACCAGTCGACCGCCGAAGCCGTGCGCCGCAGCGTCGCGCTGGATCCGTCCACCCCCGGTTACGCTGCCGCGCTGATCGCCCGCGCGAAAACGGAACTGACCACGCAAACGGCCTGGATTCCGCCGGCCCTGAATTTCAATACCGCCACCGATGCCACCGTCACGTTTGTAAGCGGGTTGCTGACAGTCCGCATCAGTTACCCCACCAATAAAATCAAAGCCGCCATCCCGTTCCTGAACCTGCCAGGCATCGGTCAGGTGCCGAATCTGCCAGCGACCCTTACGGCTAGCGCGAGCCTGCAATTTTGAGTGCCGGCGACAAACTCTTCGGGCGCCTGCTCAACCGCCATCCGCCCCCTCCCCCGGAGCCGCAAGAGGCACAGCGGGTGCACAGCTTCGGCTTGCAGATGCAGCTCGATGCCGGGGGGCGTGTCATTCAACTGAGCGGTCCGCTGCGGCACCTGCTCGCGCAGCAAAGCCCCGGCGCGCAGGCAGCGCATCTGCTCGACTTCCTGTTGCCCCACAGCAGCCTCGTCATCGAAGGTGCGCCGGCGGACTGGCGGGGACAAACCCTGGACCTGGACTTCTACAGCCTCAACGGTCCACCGCTGCATTTACGCGGCTGGGTGCAACCCTTGGCCGATGCCTGGCTGTTGCAGATGCTCGACATCGGCGACTTGTTGCTCGAACGCCGGCAATCACGCAACCGAGAGCAATGCCAGGTGCTGGCGATGCAAATCGCCGAACAGCTGCGCCTGTGCAGCCTGACGCGCCTGCCCGAGGTGCTGGGCGAACAACTGCAAAGCCTGGCCCAGCGTTTTCAGGTGCCCTGCATTGCCCTGGCCTTGCTCGATGAGCAGGAGCAGGGTTGGCAGATTCACCAGCACTACGCGGCCTTCGATGCACCGCAACTGTGGCAAAACGATCAACGCCTGGGCACGGGGCTGGACAGTTTGAGCGGCTCGGCACCGCAGCACCTGACCCTGCGTGAACACCCGCGCCTGCAAGACACTTTCGGCAATACCGATGGCTTCGCCGTGCCCTATCACGATGCGCAAGGGGTGGTCGCCTGGTTGCTGTGCGGTTTCTTCACGGCGCCCCAACGCGCCCCCGATGTCACTGAACGCGACTGGCTGCAAATCACCGCCGCGCTCGCCAGCCCCTTGCTCGAACGCCTGCGCGAGCATCGTCATCATCTGCAACTGGAACGCCTGGAATCGCTGCAAGCGCTGCTCGGCACCGGCTGGTGGGAAGTTTTCAGCCACAGCAACGAGGTGCAATTGGCACCGTCGCTGGCCACGGCCCTGAACCTTGGAACGTCACGTTTATCCGTGCAGGACTGGCTCGATCAGGTGTATCCCGCCGACCGCGAAGAGCTGCGCATCGGCCTGCAAGACTTGCAGGACTCAGGCATGCCACTGCTGTCGTGCGTGCGCCTGTATCGCCCCGACGATGGCCCCGAACCGGTCTGGTATCGCCTGCAGGGCCAGGCGCTGGGCGTGGGGAAAAACCGTCGGCTGGTGGGCTTCATGCTCGACATCAGTGACATCAAGAATCAGCAGCAGAGCGCCGCCGCCGCCCATGCGCGCCTGGACAACCTGATCGCCAGCTCGCCGGCGGTGATTTATGTCCAGCGCTATGACGAAGGTGCATTGCAACCGGTGTTCTTCAGCGACAGTCTGTTGCCGCTGCTCGGCTGGACCCTGGCCGACTGCGCACCCGGAACGCTGGTGGAACGGGTGCATCCCGACGACCGCCCGCAGTATTTCGAGCGCACCCGGCAGTTGCTGCGTGAAGGCTCGGTGCGCGCCCGCTATCGGTTGCGCGACAGTCGCGGCGACTATCACTGGCTGCTCGATGAAGCGAAGTTGTTGCGCGACGACCTCGGCTTGCCCGTGGAAGCCGTGGGCCTGTGGCTGGACGTCACGGACGCGACCCTGGCCACCGAACAGGTCAGGCAGAGTGAAGAACGCTACCGGATTCTGGTGGAAGATTCGCCGGCGATGATCTGCCGCTACCTGCCCGACCTGACCCTGACCTTCGGCAACCGACCGTTGGCCACGTATCTGGAATTGGCGCCGGAGCAGTTGCCGGGGGTGAATCTGGGCAGCTGGATGTCCGCGGAACAGCGCGATGCGTTCACCCAACGACTGAGCCAACTGAGCCCCGAGTTCCCGGTGAGCACCGCCGAGATCAACCTGCAACTGCCCGGCCGCGAACACGCCTGGTGGGTCTGGTCCGATCGCGGGGTGTTCGATGAACAGGGCCGCTTGCTCGAAATCCAGGCCGTGGGGCGCGACAACACCGAGGTGCGGCGCTCGCAGCAGCAGCTCACACAAAGCGCGAAAATGGCCACCCTCGGTGAAATGGCCACCGGCCTGGCCCATGAGATCAACCAGCCGTTGAACGTGATGCGCATGGCCATCGTCAATGTCCTCAAGCGCCTGAGCAACGGCGATGTGCAGGTCGATTACCTGATCGACAAACTCACCCGCATCGATTCCCAGGTGCAACGCGCCGCGCGGGTGGTGGACCACATGCGGGTGTTCGGCCGCCGCTCGGAAATCGAACAGCAACCGTTCAACCCGGCCCAGGCCATCGAAGGCACGCTGTCGCTATTGTCCGAGGGCATGCGCGGCAAAGGCGTCGACCTGCGCATCAGCGAGACCGGTTTTGAAGTACAGGTGCGCGGTTACGTCGACCAGCTTGAACAGGTGCTGATCAACCTGATGGTCAATGCCCGGGATGCCCTGCTCGACAAGCGCGAAAAACACCTCGGATTCAAGCCGTGGATTTCGCTGTACGCCGAACGGGATACGCACTCGGTACGCCTGTGGGTCGAAGACAACGGCGGCGGTATCGACCCTCGTTTGCTGGAGCGGATTTTCGAGCCGTTCTTCACCACCAAACCGGTCGGCGTTGGCACCGGTCTGGGGCTGTCGGTGAGCTACGGCATCGTCGAGAACATGGGCGGAAAACTGAGCGTCAGGAACTCCACCGAGGGCGCGCGCTTCTGCATCGAACTGCCGATTGTGCCGGCAGACTAGATCACCAGGGATGGGCGTCCCGAGTGACAACTGAGGTTGGCACCCACCTCGACTTTGTTCAGGTCGATCCCCAGGCTCGCCAGCAGCGTGTTGATCAATGTGTCCAGCAACGGGCTGAGTACGGTGTTGATCGCATTGACCAGCGCGGCACTGACATCACTCAAAATGCCCCCCAAGCCACCCACGATACTGCCCGACGGCCCATACATATTGACGCCAAGGTTGCTGACGGTGGTGCTCAGGCTGTTGACGATATTGGTCGTGGTGAAGGCGTAGTAAAACGGTGGCTGATTGATCTCCGGCAGGTTGGCCGCTGCCGGCGCTGAATAGACGTGGGACATGTTGGCATTTTGAGCAATCGGGATGTTGACCATGATATCGATGCCACCACCAACGCCGGGCTGGTGGTTGTAACAGGTTGGCGGCAGGATCAGCAGCCGTTGGCAGGTCTGCACGCCGATATCAATGACCTTCAGAGGATTGACGTTGTTGCTGGGTGGAACCGTCGGTGAGCCAAACACATCGGCAGGGTTGATCTGCCCGATCTTCAATCCGATCAGTGTGGTGGTGGTGTTGGTCGTCAGACTTTTATTCGTCGCACTCACGCAACTGTAAGCCGTGACATAACTCCAGGCTCCAGCCGCTTCCAGTGCCACGTCGATCCGTATCGGTGGTGGCAACAGCTTGATTTCCGGCGTGTCACACGGCACGAGCAACGCGCAGGTCAATGAGTTGACAACACCCACCAGGTCAAGATGCAGCAATGCATTCAGGGTATTGGTCAACGGCGCAACGAGATTGATGACGGCATTGACCAGAGGCGTGATGGCGTCCAGTACGGGCAGGTTGATCGACAGCAATGTCTTGACCTGAGCCGTGCGCACATAGATGCGGTTGGGGCCCAAGGGGGCCAATGCCGCGTTTTTCGGATTGCCGATGGCAGACAGTTGCGGCGGCTCCATCACCTGCACCCGTGCAGTGATTTGCGCCAGCCCTGCGATGTTGATCGGCAAGCTCGCGACCAGGGCGTTCTTCTTGTTGGCCAGTTGCACGAACCCTTCGATCAGATCGAACGCTTTCAGATTCACGGCAAGGGCCGAGATGTCGGTGCCACTTTCAACATGCAACATATTGCCCAGCACGACGGACGTCGTCCCCGCTGCCACCTTCAGTGCTTGCAGGCTGACGATCGTTGCGGTTGCGCCAAGTGTGCCGTTGGGGTCCAGCACGTTGATGGCTGTCTGGATCAACTGGCTGACATTGACTGTATTGCCCAGAACCTGGTTGTAGCCGGCGGCGGTCAAGCCGAGGTCAATTTTCAACCGATCGAGGTAGCCGAGCAGGCTGATGTTGGTATTGACCAAACCGTTCCAACCCGCCGCACTGACAGTGACGTTCCCCCCCAGCAATCCCCCGAAAAGCAGACTGGTAATGGCGGCCTTGCTGGTATCGAAGGTCAGGGCTGTACTGCGGATCGTCAAGGAAGCCAGGGGTGGCGGCAGCGCAGCGACCGCCGTGGCGCTCAGCGTCATCGTTGAACCCGCTGGTGCGCCGCCAAACAAAGCGCCGATGCCGCCGGCAATACTCTGTTGCACGACATGGCTGGCGATAACCCGAATAGCCTCGCTTTTGCTTGGGTCTGCACCGAATACCCGAAGGTTGTTGGCATCAAGGGTCAGTGCGCCGCACGCCACAGCCAGTGCGCGCCCGGTGGAGGGAATGGCGAAACCATTTCGTTGTGCACTGGCCGTGGCATAGGTGTTCGCGGTTGAGCTGGCGGAACAGTCGCCACCCCGTGTTGCAGCTTCAAGCGCGGCCATGTCGGCCACGCGCTGCAAACTGCGTTTTTCCAGGTACAGCCTGCCGGTATCGACCACCAACAACATGAATGCCAACGCCAGGGTCAGGGTCAAAGCAGCCATCAGGCCGATCGCCCCCCGTTGCCGGGCCGGGCCGCGAAACTGCAGGCGGGGAGACATGGCGCACTCCTTTGCCGGCACACAGCCGGGCGCAACCTCCATGGGTGACCAGCAGTGTAGACAAGGGTGGCGGTGGCTGCTGGCAACTTGCCAGCGCAGACAATAAAAAACCCTGTGGGATGATTGTTAGTATTTAGCGGATCAGGTTGAGTGCGGTGGGTAGTTGGCCAATATCCGCGTGACCGTTTCCCAGATGGCATCGCGCCGATCCGTCGGGTTCGGCGTGCGGCTGAGTATCTGCTCGTCACTGCCGCGCCACACCAGCTTGCCGTCCTTGCCATCGAGCAGGTCGATCTGGATGGTCGCTACTTTGTAGCTGACACTGCGGGTTTCGTTATACATGGGGGCGCCATAGTAGCCATACCACGGGTTACCCCAGCCGCCGCCGTAATTGGTGGTCACCTGTTGCTGGCGCTCTTCGACAATCAGGTAGGCCTGTACATTCAAATCGCCCTTGGCGCCTGCGGCAGCCGGGCGCAGACCGCGCTGATCCAGTTGATCGGCAACCGCCTGACGGATGCGCTGTTCGGTCAGGTCGCTCTTGATCCGTGGATCATCGGGACGGTACTGCAGGGCGGGTTCTTTCCAGGTCCAGCTGCGATAGGCAGCAAAATCGCGGCTGGCGTCGAAGTCATGATTGACCTGGTTGGCGGTGCAGGCGCTGAGCAGCACAGCCACTGCCAGTAAAATAAAGCGGCGGAACATGATGGTTCTCCGGTTGAAGGCATGATCCTGTGGAATGCTTCTTATCTACAAGAAGCTAACTAGGAGGATACGCCGACATTGCCTTTTCCACAGCCTCCCGTATCGCATCGGCCCGCTCGCTTTCGCTGCCCCGGTTGCCGGTTTCAGCGCTGGCGCTCCATATCGGCTGACCGCTTTTGGCGTCAAACATGTCCACCTGCACGACCACGACTTGTTCCTGGTAAGTACGGATGACCGGTACGGTGGCGTACCCGCCATATCCAGGGCCGTAGCCGTTGTAGCCACCATAAGCGCCGCCGTAATAGTCGTCCTGAACCTGACGCAAGCGAGTTTCCAGGCGCAGGTCGGCGCTGACAAACAAGTCGGCCGGGCGATTGTCATGCAGCGGGCGCAGGCCGCGTTGATCCAGCGCATTGCTGACCGCTTCGGCAACCTGCGCCGAGTCCGCCCACGCGGTGCCCGGTGGCAGATGGCCGTTGAGCCAGGCCCAACTGCGGTACTTGGCGTAATCACGGGGCGCCGCCGGGTAGGCGCTTCGATCGAAGGTATTGGCAGCCTGTGGCGGCGCCGGGGGCAAAGGATTGGAGGTGGCGACATAGGGGTTGCTGCCCTGACAAGCGGCCAGCCCCAGGCAGAACATCAGTACACCTGAATGACTTTTCATCTTGTGCTCCGATCAGACAGGCCGACAGATCCAGTGCAAGTAACGCCCAAGCCCGGCAAAGGCTGGATGACGGCGGTGGGCCAGTTCCATTTCCAGCAGGTCCACCAGCTCGGCGCGGGCCTGGAATTCCACCGGCATGTAATCGTGAAAAACCCGCACGCCACTCTGGGTTTCGACCTGCCACAGACCTTCAAGTTGCGCCGCCAGTTCGCGCGGATCAAGGGGCTGCTGCGGGGTCAGGCTCTGCTTCTCACCGGCCATGTCGTTCTTGCGCATCTTGCGGAAATGGCCCTTGAGCAAGTTGCGATAAATCAGCGCGTCGCGGTTGTAGAACGCCAGGGACAGCCAGCCATCCGCCTTGGTCAGTTGATGCAGCACCGGCAAAATGGCGTGGGGTTCGGCCAGCCATTCCAACACTGCGTGGCACAGCACCAGGTCGTAGGGTTCCGTGAGCTGGCCGAGCAGCTCCTGCCAGGGCGCCTGAATGAACGTGGCGCTCTGCCCGGCTTCGGCAAAGCGCTGGCGGGCGCCTTCGAGCATTGGCTCGGCAGGTTCGGCGAGGGTCACCTGATGGCCGCGCTGAGCCAGCCACAGCGACATGTGGCCAAGGCCGGCGCCGATGTCCAGCACGCGCAGCGGCCGGTCGGGCAAGGTTTCGGCCAGATCGGCCTGCAACACCGCCAGGCGGATCGCACCTTTGGCACCGCCGTAGATTTTTTCGGCGAAACGGGTCGCCAGTTGATCGAAATGACGGTCGCTCATCAGCTGAACCTCCGTTCGCTGTCCGCCAGCTTGCTGCGCACCACGGCCTCCATGTCCAGGCCCAGCTCACTGCACAACAGCAACAGATAAAGCACAATGTCACCGACTTCCTGCCCGGCGTGGGCGAGTTTGTCCGCTGGCAACTGGCGTGACTGGTCTTCGGTCAGCCACTGGAAAATCTCCACCAGCTCGGACATTTCCACGCTCGCGGCCATGGCCAGGTTTTTCGGGCTGTGAAATTGCCGCCAGTCATTGCGGTCACGAATGGCGTGCAGGCGTTCGGTCAGTTCAACAAGGTTCATCGGGCTCTCCTGAAGGCGTATAGCTTCGGGGGGATGACCGAGGATGGCAAGTGACAACGGTTGAGTGCCCTGTAGGTTTTTTGTGGGAACGGTGCAACCCTCTATGCTTGTGGGAACTCGACAGCATGATCGACAGCCCAAGACTCGATTCTCTTTAATCAGGACGCCACTCCATGCAGGTAGAAGGTTTTTCCGAATGGCTCGGCCAGGTACTCGGCTCGATCATCCGCTTTATCGTTGATGGCCTCAGTGGGCTGTTCAATCTGTTGAGCAACGCCAGCAGCAATTTTGTCGAAGGCCTGTCCCAGGCGCTGGGCATGGATACCTCGGTCGTCAGCATCGTGACCTTGATCCTCGGGCTGATACTGCTGTGGTCGGCGATCCGCGCATTTCTCAATGCGTCGTTCATCATGGGGATCATCTGGTTGATGCTGGGGCTTTGGTTGCTCAGCTGGATCATTCACTGACACCACCCCACACACTGTGGCGAGGGAGCTTGCTCCCGTTCGGCTGCGAAGCAGTCGTAAAGTCAGCCCACGCGGTTGCATGAAAAAATGCTGGGGCCGCTCCGCGACCCAACGGGAGCAAGCTCCGTCGCCACAATTGATCGCAGCAGGTTATTGATGTGTCGCTACAATGCCCGCTCCCCCAAGGAGCCTGCATGTCCAACCTGACCGCCGACTGGCGCGACCGCCCGACCCATCGCCGGGTCTGGGCGCTCGCCGCGCCGATGATTCTCTCGAACATTTCCGTACCGCTGGTGGCGCTGGTCGACAGCACCGTCATCGGTCACCTGCCCCACGCCCATCAACTCGGCGCTGTCGCGGTCGGGGCCAGCCTGTATACCTTCCTCGCCTGGGCCATGGGTTTTCTGCGCATGGGCTCCACCGGGTTCGCCGCCCAGGCGGCGGGACGCGGGGATGGTGCGGCGTTGCGGCAGATTCTGTTGCAAGGCCTGTTGCTCGCCCTCGGCCTGGCCGTGGTGTTAGGTGCGGTGGGCGTGCCTTTGAGCGGGGTGGCGCTGCACTTCATGCAACCGTCGGCGGAGCTCGATCAACTGACCCGCGAGTTTTTTCACACCCGCCTGTTTGGCCTGCCGGCGGCGCTGGCCAGTTATGCGCTGGTCGGCTGGTTCCTCGGGACCCAGAATGCACGAGCGCCGCTGGCGATTTTGCTGAGCACCAACCTGGTCAACATTGCCCTGAACCTGTGGTTCGTCCTCGGCCTGGAATGGGGCGTGGTGGGTGCTGCCCGGGCCTCGGTGATTGCCGAGTGGACGGGGGCACTGATCGGCTTGCTGATGACCCGCAAAGCCCTGCGCGCCTATCCCGGGCATATTGCCTGGGCAGCATTGGCCCTGTGGCAGAGTTGGCGGCCATTGCTGACGGTCAACCGCGACATCTTCATCCGCAGCCTGGCGCTGCAATCGGTGTTCTTCCTGATCACGGTGCAAGGCGCACGGCTGGGCGACGCCACGGTCGCGGCCAATGCCCTGCTGCTCAACGGGTTACTGCTGACCGCCCACGCCCTCGATGGCCTGGCCCACGCCGTCGAAGCCCTGTGCGGGCATGCGCTTGGCGCCCGCGACCGCGATGCCCTGCGCCGTTCATTGGTGGTGGCTGGCGGCTGGTCGCTGCTGGCGAGTCTGGGTTTTGCCGCGCTGTTTCTGCTCGCCGGGCACTTGTTCATAGAGATGCAAACCGACATTCAAAGCGTGCGCGACACCGCGTTCATCTACCTGCCCTACCTCGCCGTGCTGCCGCTGATTGCCGTCTGGAGTTACCTGCTCGACGGCCTGTTCATCGGCGCCACCCGGGCCAGGGAAATGCGCAACGGCATGCTGCTGACCGTGGTGCTGGTGCTGCCCTTCGGCTGGGCACTGCAGGGGTGGGGCAACCATGGCCTGTGGCTGACCTTTCTGTTGTTCATGCTCCTGCGCAGCCTGACCCTCGGCATGATCGCCTGGCGCCTGCGCCGTAACGATGGCTGGTTCGCTGGCAGCACTCACTGAACGGACTGTTTCGACCTCACGGCCAGGGTCGGTCGTTCTGCCACAGGCTTCGCAGGCTATCGAGGCGTTCCTGTTGAGTCCGTCCCGACAGCGGCTGCACGGGGACCGCGTCGGGATACTGCAGGCGAAGCCATATCCAGCCATCAAGTACCGGGCGTTCGCTGAAACCCAGCGCCAGTCCCTCCTGCACATGGGTCCACAGGCGGGAAAAATCGGCACCGGTGGATTGGCTCCAGCGCCAGGCATGTTGCTCAAGCAGGCAGGTCTGCAGTTTTTCCTGTTGTCCGGCGCTCAGGCTCTCCTCGACTGCCAGCGGCCTGACCGCCAGTCCCGGGTTGGACAAGCGCTGCCAGCCCTCACACCCCATCGCGCGGTCGGCCCAACTGCCGCCGAACCAGCGTAACTGGTGGATAGGCCCTAGCCAGCGACTCAGTTCAACGGCATCGCAGGCATCGAAAAAATAGCTGGCGGTGATCGGGTTGTAGTAACTCAAAAGGGCCCGGTGCAGGCCAAGCGTAACCGTGAGCATGCGCCGCAAATGCGCCAGTAACGACGCAGTGCTGGCCTCGCTGACCATCAGCAGTCCGGGCCAGCGTTGTCCGTCGACGATGCATAAGTCGGCGAGCGCCGGGCAGGTGCGCAGATCGACCAGCACCGGTCCCTGCTCATGCAGAGCATGCCACTGCGTACCTTCGAACAACCCGGACCACCGGGCTCGCGCAAACATCTGCCGAAGTGTGGCCCCCGCCTGCGGCGTGCCCGGCACATCCAGCAACAGCCACTGCGGGGGTGCCTCGGGCGTGCATGTGACGATCATGCTCCAGAGCTCTGGCCAAACTGTGTCGCCAGACGACAGGTGCACAACGCCTGCGCGCAATGGTTGAAGCTGCCACCGCCGGGCAGCAGGCACAGCATCAGTAACGGCTCCGCCGACCGTAACCATTGCTCCAGGCCAGCGTCATTCGTGCAGATGGGCTGGGGCCCGGCAGCGCCTGTCACCTCGACCGGTGCCGGGGCATGCAGCACCCCGGATATCTGCGGCTGGTCGGGATCGCCTTCGACAAAACTCACGACCAGCTCGGTTCCTTCGCACAAGGGCGAGAACGTCTCGGCCTGCAACGGTCCGGCCAATGGCAACCAACAGTGACTAGGGGCTGCCCCTTCGCCCTGATAAAGCCAGTCGAACTGCACCGGTACCGGTCTTGTCGGGTCGGGACCCGGTTCATCGACCTCGACGACCCACGCCCGTTGCAGGCTATGCATCTGTGGCTTGACCACCGCACGGGGCGGCTCGAAGGGTGCCGGCCACTGCACGGCGCGGACCTGATTGTGGTAAGGCGTCGCCGTATCCTGGCTGCCCCAATGCTCAACGTAGGTCAGCAGCCAGAGTCGATTGCAATCGGCAACCGGATGACCGGACAGCGGCATCAGCCGACCGCTGCGCAAGGTCGCCAGGTCTGTCCGGCTTTCAGCACACTGCGCCGCTGTCGCCGTGCAGCGCTGGCGTTCGAGCTGCCGCACCGCTGGCCGATCGCCCTCGTTGCGCAATACCGCCGGTTCGCCGGTTTGAAAATGCTGCTGATCATCGCCAAACACCACACAGTGCCCGCGGGCCCGGTGTTCGAAGTGGTAGTGAAGCCGTTCCTGGGCGCACAGTCGCTGGAGAAATTGCAGGTCTGACTCTCGATATTGCGTGCAAAAATCCCGGGGTGGGTGGTCGCCACTCAGCTCCAGGCGTCGATCCTTGCCGGTAATACCGTGCTCCTTGAGTACCTGATCGAGGATTTGCGGCACTGAACGGGCGCTGAATATTCGTTGGCTGAAGCGCTGGGCCAGGCAAGCCAGTTTTGGCCCCAGGCGCACCTGGCAGAGTCGGGGCCCCGATGCATGATCACGCTGGACGAGTTCATGCAGTTGTCCATGCACATGGCTTCCTGCTGGCCCAAAGTGCAACGAGGCCGGGCGGTACAGCAAACTGGCAAGGTCAAGCAGCGGGTCATCGATCAGCAGTTCCAACTCGAACACGAACGGCTCGCTGATGGCTTCTCTACCGGTAAAGGCCAGAACTTCAAAGGAGTCAGGCAGACCTGCAACATCCAGACGAAAAGACGGTTCGCTGACTGGATTGAACATCGGCGTTTCTCTACAGGAGGGGCGGCCGGGGATTCTCGCTGAGAGACATGGCCGAGTAGAGTGCCGAAATACAAATTAGGAAATAACCTACGCAAAAAGAAGACCAAATGCGTTGGGTCGCCAAGGTGCGGGAAAATTCACCTGGAACAGGTGAATTTCCCTACCAGGTCATCTGAAATTTCCGCGGCAAACGGAAAGTTTTCAGACAACCTGATCAGCCTGGCGCTTACCTCAGGAAGACAGGTAAGACGAACGGGTCAGCCCCAGACGCAAGGCATCGAGGAACTGCGTGCGCTCGGATGCACTGATGCGGGCATTGGCGCACTTGTCGCGGTAGTGAGTCATCAACTCCTCCGGCGACAAGTGCACGTAACGCAGCATGTCTTCGATGGTGTCGTGGGTTTCGATACCGGCGTGATACACACTGCCATCGGCGTTCTGGTAGATGTTCACCGAGTCGGTGTCACCGAACAGGTTGTGCATGTCACCAAGAATCTCCTGGTAGGCACCGACCAGGAACACACCCAGCAAGTAGTCTTCGCCTTCGTTCAGCGCGTGCACCGGCAAACTGGTTTCGATGCTCTGCTCGTCGACGTACTGGTTGATCTTGCCGTCGGAGTCACAGGTCAGGTCCTGCAGTACCGCACGACGCAGCGGCTCTTCGTCGAGGCGGTGCAGCGGGATGATCGGCAGGACCTGATCGATGGCCCAGGTGTCCGGCAAGCTCTGGAACACCGAGAAGTTGCAGATGTATTTGTCCGCCAGCTTGTCGTTGAGCTCGTCCAGCACCTGACGGTGGGAACGCTGGCGCGCCTTCAGCGAGTTGTGCAGGCGACGGCACACGGCGAAGTAGCATTGCTCGGCCAGGGCTTTCTCGGCCAGGGTCAGCTTGCCGTCGGCGTACTGGGCGGCGACATCGCTCATGTAGTGCGTGGCGCGCCAGTAGGTTTCGGTGACCATTTCGATGTCGGTCGGGCCCAGTAGGTCCACCAGCCACTGTACGGTTTCCGGCAGCGCTTCCTTGTTCTCGATCTGCGGCACGTCGTCGTTGTGTTTCTCGACGTCGGTCACCTGGATCACCAGCATGGCGTGGTGCGCGGTCAGGGAGCGGCCGCTTTCGGAGAAGATGTTCGGGTGCGGCAGGCTCTGCGCATCGCAGAATTCCTTGAGCATCCCGACCACGACGCCGGCGTAATCGTCCATGTCGTAGTTGATCGAACTGGCGTTACGCGAGTGCGTACCGTCGTAGTCCACGCCCAGGCCACCGCCGACGTCGATGTGGTCCACCGGCAGGCCAAGGTTGCGCAACTCGCCGTAGTAACGAATCGCTTCCTTGAAACCGTGCTGGTAGTCCGCCAGGTTGGCGATCTGCGAACCCATGTGGAAGTGCAGCAGGCGGATGCCCTGGTCCAGGCCCGCCGCGCGGAAACGCTCGACCACCGACAGCAGTTGCGCCGCCGACAGGCCGAACTTGGATTTTTCGCCGCCGGTGTCCGCCCACTTGGACGAGGCCAGGGACGACAGGCGCACGCGCAGGCCGACCTGAGGCTTGACCTTGAGCGAGGCTGCTTCTTCGATCACCAGGCCGACTTCGGATTCTTTCTCGATCACGATGAACACGTTGTGGCCGAGCTTCTGGCCCATCAGTGCCAGGCGAATGAACTCGCGGTCCTTGTATCCGTTGCAGACGATGGTGCCGCCCTTCGGCGCCAATGCCAGCACCGCCAGCAGCTCAGGCTTGGAACCGGCTTCCAGGCCGATGGAAACGTTCTGGGTGGCGATGATGTTTTCGATCACCGCTTCCTGCTGGTTCACCTTGATCGGATACAGCGCGGTGTACTTGCTCTGGTATTCCAGGCGTTCGATGTTGGCGTCGAATGCGCCCGTCAGCTGACGCACACGGTCTTGCAGGATGTCCGGGAAACGGACCAGCAACGGCAAGGACAGGCCGCTTTTACGCAGCTGGTCGACTTGCTCGAACAGGTCGATAGGCGAGCTGCTCGGACCGTTCGGACGAACTTCGACGCGACCGGCGTCATTGATCGCGAAATACCCGGCCCCCCAATGGCGAATCCCGTAAACACTGCGGCTGTCCGCAACTGTCCATTGGCTGCCATCGTCTTTGCGTGTGCGTCGTACGGACATCGAAGTCCCCTATAAAGAAGTCATAGTGCGTCGCCTGGGTTCAGGCCGGCGCAGTCTAAAGAATGAAAATGACGGTTCGTCAACGAGGCAATAGACCCCGCCGACCGCAGTGAGTTTAGAAACCGGTCATGAACAGGCTCTGTGAAAACCATGTGGACGACACCAGGCCTGAATGCCATCAGGACCGGATCAGCCGAGGGTGGTTTTCACAGAGGCTGCTAGCCGCCGGACTTCTTCGCTTTGAAACCGAGCTTGATCAGTTCTGCCAAGAGTAGCTCGACATGATCGCCCTGGATTTCGATGACACCGTCTTTCAGCGCCCCACCGGTCCCACAGCGTTTCTTCAACGTCGTGGCCAGTTCCTTGAGCGCGTCTTCAGCCAATGGCACGCCGGTGATGGTGGTCACCGTCTTGCCGCCACGGCCCTTGCTTTCGCGACGCACGCGCGCGATGCCGTCGCCGGCCGGGATAACGGTCTGTTTGCAGATGCAGGCGTCCACCGGTTTACTGCATTCCGGACAATGACGACCTGCGTCGGTGGAAAATACCAGGCCGCCCAAGGCGGCGAAGGATGCGGCTTTTTTGGCCACCGGCAATCCTCTTCGGAGGACAAAGACTGGTCGCAGCACTTGGGAAGGCTATCGACCGCGAAGCCCCACTCAGGCAGGGGCAGCGCTACTGAAACGGTACAACCCTAACTTGTAGGAGCTGGCTTGCCAGCGATGGACGTCAACGATAACGCGTGGCATCAGGCTACACGTGTCGCACTCTCGTTCTTCGCGAGCAAGCTCGCTCCTACAACAGCAACAACCAGCAATACCGGTTCAGTTTGAAAAGGTCGCGCAGTGTAACGGCAAAAACGCCGATTGCTAAGAGCCAATCGGCGCCAATTTATAGCTGTTTTGCGACGTCGATCCCGCGTGAGCGCAAATAGCGCTTCAACGCGGCCAGAGAGTCCGGACAGTAAGGCTTTTGCTCGATTTCCAGCATGACTTGATCGATGGGGATAAAGCGCGCTTCGAGCACCTCTTCCGGTTGCAGGGTCAACGGGCCGTCCCACACCGCCGAGAACGCCGAACACCACAGGCGATTACCGGTGTCCTCGAAGAAAAAGTGGTCATGGGCAGTCAGTTCCACGCCACTCACGCCCAGTTCTTCCTCCAGCTCCCTTGCCGCCGACTCAGCGTAAGTTTCACTGGCGAGCACCATGCCCCCCGCCGCCACATCCCAGTAACCGGGATAGATCGCCTTGCTCAGGGTGCGCCGGTGCACGCACAGCTCGCCAGCGGAGTTGAACAACATGATGTAGGTGCCGCGCCCGATCAGCCCGCGCTCGCGTAAATCGGAACGGACCAGGGCGCCGAGCAGGTTGTCCTGCTCGTCGACCCAGGCAATTTGTTCGGCATCGGAGGCCGCACGGTGCGCGGCTTCCCTGGTGTTATCAACCATGACTCAGCCCTGATTGAGCAGTTGACGCAAATCGATCACCGCGGCGTTGGCCCGGGAAATGTAGTTGGCCATGACCAGCGAGTGGTTGGCCAGTACGCCGAAGCCACTGCCGTTGAGGATCATCGGGCTCCAAACCGGTTCCTGCGACGCTTCCAGTTCACGAATGATCTGGCGCACGCTGACCGTGGCGTTCTTCTTGGCCAGTACATCGGCGAAGTCGACTTCGATGGCGCGCAGCAAGTGCGACAAGGCCCAGGCCTGACCCCGAGCTTCGTAGAACACGTTGTCGATCTGCAGCCATGGCGTTTCGACGATCTCTTCATCGACTTGCGGCGCCACACCCGGCGTCACCACTTCGGTCTTCAGCGCAGTGTTGAGCTTGACCCGGCCGACACTGGCCGACAGCCGTTGTGACAGCGAGCCCAGACGGGTACCGACATCACCCAGCCAGTTGTTCAGGTTGTCGGCGCGGGCATAGAACAGCGCGCTCTTCTGGTTCGGATCGGACAGGCGTGCCTGATAGCGGCTCAGGGAATTGATGCCTTCCTGGTACTCGGACTCACTGGACGGCAGCACCCAGCTCTTGTTGTCGAAGTTGAAACGCGGTTCGGCCTTGGCCAGGTCGGCGTCTTCGGCGGACTGCGACTGCGAACGGGCGAAGTCTTTACGCAGTGCACGGCTCAGGTCGCGAACCTGCACCAGCACGCCATATTCCCAGCTCGGCATGTTGTCCATCCACAGGCCTGGCGGGAACCGGTCGTTGGAAATATAGCCACCCGGCTTGGTCAGCAAGGTACCGGCGACAGTCTTGAGGGTTTCCACCGTGGTGTAACCGACGACCATCTGTTTGCCTTCTTTCTCGGCCGCCATCTGCGCGGTTTGCTGGACCGGGAACAGTGCCGGCTCCTGGCTCCAGTACCAGCCCAGGACACTCGCCACCAACAGGTAGATGCCCAGCAGAGTGGCCAGCGCCCGGCTGAACAACAGACCGCCCAGATAACTGCGGGCCTCCGACTTCGGTTCAGCGGCACGTTCAGGCGCACTGCCTGTGCGGTTCTTCCAGTCCAGCATGGCGATATCCTTTCAATCTCTTGAGTTCAACGGTTCGACCACAACCATACAACAACGTGCCTTGGCCCGGCACCCGCCATCGCACCGATGGGGAAAATTACCGGGTTTACGGATAAACAGTGTTCCCGCCCATACGATGACACTGCGGCCCTCGAAAACCACCTAATGGTTTGGATTGCGCCTCTAAGGGAATCCCCGACCCTCGCAAACCCGAAAAAACCAACCGATCAGAACTGACAAAAAACTCAGGCGCAGCCCAAAGCCAGTCACTCGTCATTGGCCACCCCACACCTGCCAAGTGCCCTGATCAAGGCACTTCGCCCTCCGCACACCGCGACCCAAAAGGCTAGAACCAGACCGCACGGTCACAAACTGAATGAGGCTACATTGCAGATTATTGACGCACAGCACTCATGTAACGGAAAAGTGGTGCTAGCATAGAGCCACCAGTCGACCTCAGTGTGCACCCTAACTAGTAGTCAGGATATGACCGAGCCAGAAGACCCCAGCCGCGAGCGCCTCAAGCACCACTTTGCCCAGCGGGTAATTCATCAGGCTCGTCAGATTCTTGAGATATGGCAGCGCCTGCAACGCAGTGAGTGGTCCACCGCCGACCTTTCGGAACTGAGCGAGGCCAATCTGCGCCTGCTGCGTTTCGCCGAGCGCTTCGAGCAACCGGAACACACGCAACTGGCGCGCCATATCGGTCAATCCCTGGAGGCGGTCGACGCCAATCGCGGACGCCTTAGCAGCGGCCTGATCACCGATCTCAATCGTTTGATGCAGCGCCTGTCGCGCACCGGCCTGCGCCATGGCGACCAACTCGATCAAACCTTCCTGCCGCCACTGCGCAAGCCCATCTATGTAGTGTTGCAGGATCACGACCGTGCCGAGCGCCTGGCCAAACAACTGGAGTTCTTCGGCCTCAGTGCCCAGTCCCTGGACAGCGTAGTCGCGTTTCGCTCATCGATGGTCGAGCGTTTACCGGCGGCGATTGTCATGGACGTGGATTTCAGCGGCCCCGGCGTCGGCCTGAAACTGGCCGCCGAAGCCCAGGAAGGCCTCGACCATCAACTGCCGCTGCTGTTCTTCAGCCTGCACGAAACCGACACCCCGACCCGCCTCGCCGCCGTGCGTGCCGGCGGCCAGGAGTTCCTCACCGGCACCCTCGAAGCGTCGAGCCTGCTGGAGAAGATCGAAGTCCTGACCTGCGTGGCCCAGTACGAACCTTATAAAGTGCTGATCATCGACGACTCCCGCGCCCAGGCCCTGCACACCGAGCGCCTGCTCAACAGCGCCGGGATCGTCACCCGCACGTTGATCGAGCCGATCCAGGCCATGGCTGAGTTGGCGGATTTCCAGCCGGACCTGATCATCCTCGACATGTACATGCCGGCCTGCACCGGTACGGAATTGGCCAAGGTAATCCGCCACAACGACCGTTACGTCAGCGTGCCGATCATTTACCTGTCGGCCGAAGACGACCTGGACAAGCAACTTGACGCCATGAGCGAAGGCGGCGATGACTTCCTGACCAAACCGATCAAGCCCCGGCACCTGATCACCACCGTGCGCAACCGCGCCGCCAGGGCTCGCAACCTCAAGGCGCGGATGGTTCGCGACAGCCTCACCGGGTTGTACAACCACACGCATATCCTGCAATTGCTCGAAGACTGCTCGTTCCGCGCCCGTCGCGAAAGCAAGCCGCTGAGCTTTGCCATGCTCGACATCGACCACTTCAAACGGGTCAACGACAGCCACGGCCACCCCATGGGCGACCGGGTGATCAAGAGCCTGGCGCTGTTTCTCAAGCAACGCCTGCGCAAAACCGACTTCATCGGTCGCTACGGTGGCGAGGAGTTCGCCATCGTCATGCCGGACACCGATATCGAAGCGGCCTATAACGTGCTCGATGAAATCCGCCAACGTTTTGCCGAGATTCACTACCCCGCGCAACCCCAGGACCTGTGGTGCACCTTCAGCGCCGGGGTGGTGGAGTTATGCGAAAGCTCCGACAGCCTGATGATGGCCAGCCTGGCCGATGAAGCGCTGTATCGCGCCAAGGGTGGCGGACGCAATCGCGTACAAGCGGCGCGCACATCAAAGCAAAGTGCCACTTTTTTATCGGATTCGACCGATACAGTCATAACCCTGTAACAGAAACGCAATAACTTCAGGCACTTACCATTTCTGCCGTTGGTAGTCCGTAATGCGCCTGAAGCTGCTGACCAATCTCAATACCCTCCTTCTGGTGGCCGTGTGCGTCGCCCTCGGCGCTACGCTGTGGTGGTCGCAGAAGGCCCTTGAGCGTCCGTATCTATTAATGGAGCGCTACCTGGGCCTGTCGCAGCAGTTTCAGAATGAAGTCGCGCGCAGCGTCGAGGATTACCTCGGCAGCGGCGATGCACTGCGCCTGAGCAGTGCCGCCCAAGGCATCGACAGCCTGCAAAAACAACTCGGCGAATTGCCACCGGCCCTGGCCGAGACCTTGCGTCCCAGCCTGTCGACCCTCGAAGAATTCAGCAAAACCGACCTGTTGGCTGCCGGCAAACTGGCCGGCGACCCACAGGCCTTGCTGCTGCAAGCCGAACGGGAACTGGGCGCCAGCCTCGATCAACTCAGCCAGTACGCCAGCGGTAATGCGGCCTACCTGACACCGCTGCTCACCGCGTCGCAGCACCTGGGTAAATTGTCCCTGGCCCGGGACAAACTGGTCAGCAGCGGCCGCAGTGAACTGGCCGCCGACGTTGAGCGCGAAGTGGCCAGCATCCGCACCCAGGCCGAAAAACTCGACGCCCTGCCATTGTTGGGCGTGACCACCAGCAGTGAGTCGAACACTGACGATTTCGCCTCGATGATGGGCCTTGAGAACAAGGAAAAAACCGTTGCCGAAGATGCCGGCGTCGGCCTCAAGCGCGAGCTCAACAGCCTGCTCACCCGCTACCCGGCCGAGCTCGCGCGCACCCGCGATCAAATCCAGAAACGCGCCGACCTCAGCAGCGCGACTCACTTGAAAATCGCCGACGTGCAACAGGCCATTGCCGGGCTGGAACCGGTTGTACGCGCCCAGCACGGGCAGATCCAGGGTGAAGTGCGGCTGATGCAAGGCGTGATGATCGGCCTGATTCTGCTGATCGCACTGCTGATCGACACCCTGCAGCGCAAACTCGCCCGGACCCTGACCAATCTCGCCCCGGCCCTGTCGACCTGGGCCGAAGGCGACTTCAGCCGCGACATTCAACTGGGCAACACCAACCGCGAATTGCATGACATCGAAGCCTCGCTCAACCGCTTGCGCGCTTATCTGGTGGACCTGGTGGGGACCATTCGCGTCAATGCCGAGCAAGTGGCCGGCAGCAGCCGCACCCTGGCCGACCTGAGCAACGACTTGCACAGCGGCGCCGAGCACCAGGCCGGCGACACGGCACTGATCCGTGACTCCCTCAGCGAACTGGAAGCGACCATTCAACAAGTCGCCGGCGATGCCAGCCAGGCCGCCGACGCCAGTCGCCACGCCGGCCTGGCGGTGGAGCACGGGCAGAAAGTCATCGGCCTGAGCCTCACCGGCCTGCATGCGCTGGTGGACGAAGTGCAAGGCAATGCACAAATGATCGAACACCTGGCCGAAGAGTCCGCGACCATCGGCGGCGTGTTGACGGTGATCCGCTCGATTGCCGACCAGACCAACCTGCTGGCCCTGAACGCCGCCATCGAAGCGGCCCGCGCCGGGGAAATGGGGCGCGGCTTTGCCGTGGTGGCGGAAGAGGTGCGCTCATTGGCGCAACGGACCGCCGGGGCCACGGCAGAAATCCAGACGCTGATCGCCGGGCTGCAGACCGCCGCGCGGCAATCGGTGGAAGGCATGCGCGCCCAGGTCGAACACGCCGAAGCCACGGCCAACCAGGCCCAAGCCGCCGATGGCGCGCTGGATAAAATCGTCGGGGCGATCCAGACCATTTCCGACACGGCGGTACGCATTGCCGATGTCACCGCCCAGCAGAGCGGCGCTGTCAGCGAGATTCGTGACCATAGCGAACGGATTCACCAGTTGGGTGGGGATAACCTGCTGCGTATCGGCGAAGGGCGCGAGCAAGGGGAGAATTTGCTGGTGCTGGGTGGACGATTGCACACGGCCGTTCAGGCGTTCCGCGTCTGATAGACCCTTGTGGCGAGGGGGCTTGCCCCCGTTCGGTCGCGTAGCGACCGCAATGTCAAACCACACGCTCAGACAGGAATCACGGTGTCGCTTGTTTTGGGCCCGCTACGCGGTCCAAACGGGGGCAAGCCCCCTCGCCACAAACGCGTGCCTGCATACACTTCGCCTGTCCGCTATCATCCCCCCAATTCCGATACGCGAGATCGTCATGCGCCGCTTGCTCTGCCTGCTGTTTTTAGTGTTCGCCCTGCCGGCCGGCGCCACTGGCCTGCTGGAGAACCGACCCAGCTCCACCTTGGGCTCGATCAACAACAGCGCCGATTTCCTGCCGGTTCGCGAAGCCTTCAAGCTGAGCCTGGTAGAAAGCACACCGCAATCGATCAAGCTGCGCTTCGTCGCCACCGAAGGTTATTACCTCTACCGTCACCGTTTTCAGTTTCGCGCCGATCCGGCCGAAGTCGTCCTCGGCGCGGCGAAACTGCCCGACGGCCAGAAAAAACACGATGAATACTTCGGCGATGTCGAGGTCTACCACGGCATTCTCGATGTCGAGCTACCGCGCACCGACCCACGCGCCTTCACCTTGGCCGTGACCTATCAGGGTTGCGCCGACAAAGGCCTGTGCTATCCGCCGGAAACCGAGCGTTTGAGCATCGACGGCGGCGGCGCTCCGGCGACGGCTTATGCTTGGAGCTGGCGCGAACTGGCGTTGTTTTTCCTCGCCGGCCTGGGCCTGACGTTCACGCCCTGCGTGCTGCCCATGTTGCCGATACTTTCCGGTGTGGTACTGCGCGGCCAGGTCGGCGGCTGGCGTGGTTTCAATCTGTCACTGGCCTATGTGCTGCCGATGGCCGCCTGCTTTGCCCTGCTCGGAGCCCTGATGGGCCTGTTCGGCGCCCAACTCAATCTGCAGGCGCGCCTGCAATCGGCCTGGGTGCTGGTGCCGTTCGCAATGTTTTTCGCCGTATTTGCCTTGGCGATGTTCGGCGTCTTCGAACTCAAGTTACCGCACGCCATCAGCAGTCGCCTGGACCGCATCGCCGGCCGCACCGAAGGTGGGTCCCTGTGGGGCGCCGCGGTGTTGGGCGTGGTCTCCAGCTTGCTGGTTTCACCCTGTGTTTCCGCGCCCTTGGCCGGCGCACTGCTGTACATCAGCGCCAGCGGCGATGCGCTGGGCGGCGGCTTGAAACTGTTCATGCTCGGCCTCGGCATGGGCGCACCGCTATTGCTGGTGGCCACCGGTGGCGCAGCCTGGCTGCCGAAAAGCGGCCCATGGCTGGTCTACGTGAAAAACGCGATTGGTGTGCTGTTGCTGGGACTGGCGATAGGCCTGCTCAGCCGCGTACTGCCGGGCCAGATCACTTTGTTGTTGATCGGCCTTCTGGCCGGTGGCGTCGGGTTGTTCATGGGCGCGCTGGAGTTCGTCTACAAGCCGCCGCGCAAGCGCCTCGGGCAGTTGCTCGGAATGTTCCTGGTGTTTTACGCCCTGGCCTGCTGGTACGGCGCATTCAGCGGCCAGACCGACCCCTTCAATCCGATTGGCCAGCCGCGCGTCGTCGAGAGCAACCAGCTTGGGCAAGACTCCAGTGCCTGGCAAACCATCAGCACACCCGCCGATCTGGACCGCGTGCTCGCCGAGGCCCGGTCGTCTGGCACCCCGCTGCTGCTCGACTGGTACGCCGACTGGTGTATCAGTTGCAAAGTCATCGAGCACGAAGTGCTCAACGACCCTGTCGTCGTCGAACACCTCAAGGGCTACCGGCTGGTCCGCTTCGACATCACCGCCAGCAACGCCGAGCAACGCGCCCTGCTCGACCGTTACCAGTTGTTCGGCCCGCCCGCCCTGATGTTTTTCGGCAAGGACGGCGTCGAACGCGCCAATGTGCGGGTGATCGGCGAGATCAACGCCAAAGACTTCGCCGATCGTGTTGCCAGGGCGAATGACCACATTTAATCAAGCAGTCATATATTTCGCGCAAACATCGGTCATCGTGCTGGCTATTGCAGAGAACTGGACAGTCACAAAGGCTTTGCGGCATAGTCGCCGGGTTCTGACAACTGCACACAGATAACAAAGGAACCGCCGATGGCGACGCTACTCGTTCTGCACGGACCCAACCTGAACCTGCTCGGCACTCGTGAACCGGGCACCTACGGCGCCACGACGCTGGCGCAGATCAACCAGGACCTGGAACGCCGTGCCCGCGAAGCCGGTCACCATCTGCTGCACCTGCAAAGCAATGCCGAGTATGAATTGATCGACCGCATTCACGCCGCCCGCACCGAAGGCGTGGACTTCATTCTGATCAACCCAGCAGCTTTTACACATACAAGTGTCGCATTACGTGACGCGCTGCTGGCGGTGAGCATCCCATTCATCGAAGTGCATTTGTCTAACGTGCACAAACGCGAACCTTTCCGCCATCACTCTTACTTCTCCGACGTAGCGGTGGGAGTGATCTGCGGCCTTGGCGCCAGCGGTTATCGACTGGCCCTGGAGGCCGCCCTGGAACAGCTTGAACTACAAGTTAACCGCCCCTGACCGACCCTTGGGAGTTGATGATTCATGGATATCCGTAAAGTTAAGAAACTGATCGAATTGCTGGAAGAGTCCGGCATCGACGAGCTCGAGATCAAGGAAGGCGAAGAGTCCGTACGTATCAGCCGTCATAGCAAGACCCCGGCTCAGCAGTACTACGCACCGGCTCCAATGCCTGCTCCGGTTGCCGCGCCTGCCGCCGCTCCGGCTGCCGCTGCGGCACCTGCTGCTGCCGCCGCTCCAGCGTTGAACGGCACCGTTGCCCGTTCGCCGATGGTTGGTACGTTCTATCGCAAATCTTCGCCAACCTCGCCGTCCTTCGTAGAAGTCGGCCAGACCGTGAAGAAAGGCGACACCCTGTGCATCGTTGAAGCCATGAAGATGATGAACCACATCGAAGCTGAAACCAGCGGTGTGATCGAATCCATCCTCGTCGAAGACGGCCAGCCGGTTGAGTACGACCAACCGCTGTTCACCATCGTTTGAACCGCGGAGAGCCTTTGATGACTGCGAAGTTGGAAAAAGTTCTGATCGCCAACCGCGGTGAGATCGCCCTGCGGATCCTGCGCGCCTGCAAAGAGATGGGCATCAAGACCGTCGCCGTTTACTCCAAGGCTGACAAGGAACTGATGCACCTGGGCCTGGCAGACGAATCCGTCTGCATCGGTCCGGCATCGGCGGCCCACTCCTACCTGCACATTCCGGCAATCATTGCCGCGGCCGAAGTGACTGGCGCCACCGCCATTCACCCGGGCTACGGCTTCCTTGCGGAAAACGCCGACTTTGCCGAACAGGTCGAGAATTCCGGCTTCGCGTTCATTGGCCCGAAAGCCGACACCATTCGCCTGATGGGCGACAAGGTATCGGCCAAGCACGCCATGATCGCTGCTGGCGTACCGACCGTTCCGGGTTCTGACGGCCCGCTGCCGGAAGACGAAGAAACCGCCCTGCGCATTGGTCGCGAAGTCGGTTACCCGGTGATCATCAAGGCCGCTGGCGGCGGCGGTGGTCGCGGCATGCGCGTGGTACACAAGGAAGAAGACCTGATCTCCTTCGCCAAACTGACCCGCACCGAAGCTGGCGCGGCGTTCGGCAACCCGATGGTCTATCTGGAAAAATTCCTGACCAACCCGCGTCACGTCGAAGTCCAGGTGCTGTCCGACGGCCAGGGCCAGGCCATCCATCTGGGTGACCGCGACTGCTCGCTGCAACGTCGCCACCAGAAGGTTCTCGAAGAAGCGCCAGCACCGGGCATCGACGAACAGGCCCGCCAGGAAGTTCTGGCTCGTTGCGTCAAGGCGTGCATCGACATCGGTTACCGTGGTGCAGGCACTTTCGAGTTCCTGTACGAAAACGGTCGTTTCTACTTCATCGAGATGAACACTCGTGTCCAGGTAGAGCACCCGGTTTCGGAAATGGTCACCGGTATCGACATCGTCAAGGAGATGCTCAGCATCGCCGCCGGCAACAAGCTGTCGTTCACCCAGGATGACGTGGTCATCCGCGGTCACGCGCTGGAATGCCGGATCAACGCCGAAGACCCGAAAACCTTCATGCCGAGCCCGGGCACGGTCAAGCATTTCCACGCCCCAGGCGGCAACGGCGTTCGCGTCGATTCGCACCTGTACAGTGGTTATGCCGTTCCGCCGAACTACGACTCGTTGATCGGCAAGCTGATCACTTACGGTGCAACCCGTGACGAAGCCATGGCGCGCATGCGCAATGCGCTGGACGAGATCGTTGTCGACGGGATCAAGACCAACATCCCGCTGCACCGCGACCTGACCCGCGACGAAGGCTTCTGCAAAGGGGGCGTGAACATTCACTACCTCGAGCACAAGCTGGCTGCCGAGAAGCACTAAGCTTCGACCCCATCGACAAAGCCGCCTTCGGGCGGCTTTGTTGTATCTGGAAGTAACTCAAATCCCATTGTGGGAGCGGGCTTGCTCGCGAAAGCGGCGTATCAGCCAAACATTCATTAACTGACACTCCCTCTTCGCGAGCAAGCCCGCTCCAACAGGGCCCTGCTTCGCTCAACATCTGCGCAGCTAATGCAGCTCCCACAAAACCCGCACTCTCGCGTAAACTTGCGCGCTTCTCGCAGCCCGCTAGGCTGCAATCAACATTTTTCAAAGGTGCCCGCCATGCCTTGGCTGCAAGTACGTCTCGCCATCAGCCCAGAACAAGCCGAAACCTATGAAGACGCTTTCCTTGAAGTGGGCGCCGTGTCGGTGACCTTCATGGACGCCGAAGATCAGCCGATCTTCGAGCCGGAACTCAACACCACGCCACTGTGGTCGCACACGCACCTGCTGGCCCTGTTCGAGGGTGGCACCGAGCCCGGCCCGGTACTGGCCCACCTGGAGTTGCTGACCGGCAGCCCACTGCCTGAACACCACAGCGAAGTGATCGAAGACCAGGACTGGGAACGCAGCTGGATGGACGGTTTCCAGCCGATGCGTTTCGGCCAGCGCCTGTGGATCGTGCCGAGCTGGCACGCCGCGCCGGAACCTGATGCCGTGAATTTGCTGCTGGACCCAGGCCTGGCGTTCGGCACCGGCACCCACCCGACCACCGCGCTGTGCCTGGAATGGCTCGACGGTCAGGACCTCAAAGACTGCAACGTGCTGGACTTCGGTTGCGGCTCGGGGATCCTGGCGATTGCTGCGCTGCTGCTCGGCGCCAAAGTGGCCGTGGGCACCGATATCGATGTGCAGGCGCTGGAAGCCTCCCGCGACAACGCCGGACGCAACAACATTGCCGAACATCTGTTCCCGCTGTACCTGCCGGAAGACTTGCCGCAAGTGCAGGCGGACGTGCTGGTAGCCAACATTCTCGCCGGCCCGCTGGTCTCGCTGGCACCGCAGCTGTCCCGCCTGGTCAAGTCGGGCGGGCGCCTGGCGCTGTCGGGCATCCTCGCCGAACAGGGCGACGACGTCGCTGCCGCCTACGCCAAGGACTTCGATCTGGACCCGATCGCCAATCGCGATGGCTGGGTGCGCATCACTGGCCGTCGGCGCTAGAATGGCCGCCTGCATAATCCGGATCGCCGCATGACCGATAGCTTCGTCACCCAGTGCCCGCATTGCCAAACCAGCTTCCGCGTCAGCCATGCCCAATTGAGCGTGGCTCGCGGAGTGGTTCGTTGCGGCTCCTGCCTGCAAGTGTTCAACGCAGCCAAACAGCTGCTTGAGCAGGCCGGCAAAGAACCGGTTGCTCCGACCGCTCCGGTCATTGCCGAAACGCCGGACCCCGCAGAACCGCGTGCCATCAGCCAAAAGCAATGGAGTGCGACCGAGCTGGACCTGGACAGTCTCGACCTCGACGAAGAACTCGCCCGGCTCGAACAGCGGGAAATCCAGCCGACCACCGAACTCGGCCGCCATCGCGACGATTCGCTGAGCGCCCGTCGCGACAGCACCGGGCAGGATGACGAGGAGCAATGGTCCGACAGCCTGTTCAGTGAATCGGCGGCTGATCGCGCGCAAGTCGACGAACCGCTCGACAGCCTTGAATCGCCAGAGCCGTCGACTGAACCGGGCAAAGCCTCGCGCACCGAGCCTTCGCTGTCCCTGGAGCCGGTTGATCTCGACGACGAACCGCAGCCACCCCAGTTGCGCCTGCACGACCCTCTCGATGCGCCGCTGCACCACGAACGCCTGTCGGCCGCCGACGAGAGCGAAATCGACGACGACCTGCCCTCGATCGAACCGCTGCGCAAGCGACGCGAACGCAGCGAGCAAGGCGTACGCGCCGAAGTGCTGCAAGACCTGACCGACGACCCGCTGCAACTGGACTGGCAAAAACGCCGCTCGCCCTGGGGCCGACGGCTGATGTGGTTGCTGCTGGTGCTGATTGCCGCTGGCGCCCTCGCCGGCCAGTACATCGCCTACCATTTCGACGAACTGGCGCGACAGGATCAATATCGCCCGTGGTTCCAGCAACTGTGCCCGCAGATCGGCTGCACCGTGCCCTCCAAAGTCGACATTGCGAAGATCAAAAGCAGCAACCTGGTTGTACGCAGCCATCCCGAGTTCAACGGCGCCCTGGTGGTCGACGCAATCATCTACAACCGCGCGCCCTTCTCCCAGCCCTTCCCGCTGCTGGAACTGCGCTTCGCCGACCTCAATGGCCATCTAATAGCCAGTCGCCGCTTCAAACCCGGTGAATACCTCAATGGTGATCTCGAAGGCATGGCGGAAATGCCTCCGCAAACGCCGATCCACATCGCCCTGGACATTCTCGACCCCGGCGCCAAGGCCGTGAACTACAGTCTGAGCTTTCACTCGCCGGAGTGAAACGCTTCATCGATCCCCGATTGACGCTGACTTTCTGACTCCCCCTGGCAAACCAAACCACGGGTAATAACAGATTAACTGTTCAGATTTTGTTCAATTCAGCCTTTATCCAGTCATCGAGAGCGGGTATCATGCCAACCCTTTTTCGAACTCTCATGATCCGGCCCCACAACAGGGAAGTCCTATGTCGGCGGTACGCATCGGTCCATACACATTGCATAACAGCTTGATCCTCGCCCCCATGGCGGGTGTCACCGACCAGCCCTTTCGTCAGCTGTGCAAGCGCTTGGGCGCGGGGCTAGTAGTCTCGGAAATGGTCACCAGCGACATGAGTTTGTGGAACACCCGCAAGTCGCGCATGCGCATGATCCACGAAGGTGATCCCGAGCCACGCTCGGTACAGATCGCCGGTGGGGACGCGCAGATGCTGGCGGACGCCGCCCGTGCCAACGTTGAAATGGGCGCGCAGATTATTGATATCAACATGGGCTGTCCGGCGAAAAAAGTCTGCAACAAGGCTGCCGGTTCCGCACTGTTGAAGGATGAACCTCTGGTAACCGAGATCCTGCAGGCCGTCGTGGCTGCGGTCGATGTGCCGGTTACCCTGAAGATCCGGACCGGTTGGGACCGGGACAACAAGAACGGCCTGACGGTGGCGAAGATCGCCGAGCAGGCAGGCATTACGGCGCTGGCAGTGCATGGCCGCACCCGTGCCGACCTGTACACCGGTGAAGCCGAGTACGACACCATTGCCGCGATCAAGCAGGCGGTGTCGATCCCGGTCTTCGCCAATGGCGATATCGATTCGCCGGAAAAAGCCCGGTACGTGCTCGACGCGACCGGTGCCGATGGTTTGTTGATTGGCCGGGCTGCCCAGGGGCGGCCATGGATTTTTCGCGAGATCGACCACTACCTGCGTACCGGCGAGAAACTCCCGGCGCTGGAGCTGATCGAGGTGGAACGCATTCTGCTAGAGCATCTGGCTGCCCTGCACGCCTTCTATGGCGATGTCATGGGCGTGCGCATTGCTCGAAAGCATGTGGGCTGGTATCTCGCAACCCTGCCGGGCGCCAGGGAGTTTCGCGCCCACTTCAATCGTTTGGATGGTACGGATACACAATGCGCCAACGTTCGGGCATTTTTCGCCGAGCGTTACAAGAGCCTGACAGGGGACGGAGAGTGGGTGGCCGCATGACGATGATGACCGAGACTTTAGTGAGTGGAACAACACCCGTGAGCGACAACGTAAATTTGAAACAGCACCTCAATACGCCAAGCGAAGAAGGCCAGACCCTTCGCGGGAGTGTCGAGAAGGCGCTGCACAATTATTTCGCCCACCTTGAGGGCGCTGCCGTCACGGATGTGTACAACCTGGTGCTCTCCGAAGTCGAGGCTCCCCTGCTCGAGTGCGTGATGAACTACGTCAAGGGCAACCAGACCAAGGCCAGCGAGATGCTCGGACTGAACCGGGGCACGCTGCGCAAGAAACTCAAGCAGTACGATTTGCTGTAAGCATTCAATAAAACCAGAAAGGCGCCCGCGTAAAACCGGTCGCCTTTTTTGCTGACTTCCTTTGCTTTTGATGGAAATTGAGATGACCGACCAGACTACCCGCCTGCCGATCCGCCGCGCCTTGATCAGCGTTTCCGACAAGACCGGGATCCTCGAATTCGCCAAGGAGCTTGAAGCCCTGGGCGTCGAGATCCTCTCCACCGGCGGGACGTTCAAGCTGCTGCAGGACAACGGCGTTGCCGCAGTGGAAGTCGCTGATTACACCGGTTTCGCGGAAATGATGGACGGCCGGGTGAAAACCCTGCACCCGAAAATCCACGGCGGAATCCTCGGTCGTCGTGGTATCGACGACGCCATCATGAACGAGCACGGCATCAAGCCGATCGACCTGGTAGCGGTCAACCTGTACCCGTTCGAAGCCACCATCAACAAGCCAGGCTGCGACCTGCCGACCGCCATCGAGAACATCGACATCGGCGGCCCGACCATGGTTCGCTCAGCGGCCAAGAACCACAAGGACGTGGCCATCGTGGTCAACGCCAGCGACTACGCCAGCGTCTTGGAAAACCTCAAGGCCGGTGGCCTGACCTACGCCCAGCGTTTCGACCTGATGCTCAAGGCCTTCGAGCACACCGCCGCCTACGACGGCATGATCGCCAACTACATGGGCACCGTGAACCAGGCCGCTGACACCCTCAGCACCGAAGGTCGCAGCGAATTCCCGCGCACCTTCAACAGCCAGTTCATCAAGGCCCAGGAAATGCGCTACGGCGAGAACCCGCACCAGAGCGCGGCGTTCTACGTGGAAGCCAAGCCTGCCGAAGTCGGCATCGCCACCGCGACCCAACTGCAAGGCAAGGAACTGTCGTACAACAACGTGGCCGACACCGACGCCGCGCTGGAATGCGTGAAGAGCTTCGTCAAGCCGGCTTGCGTGATCGTCAAGCACGCCAACCCGTGCGGCGTGGCTGTCAGCCCTGATGCCGAAGGCGGCATCCGCAAGGCCTACGACCTGGCCTACGCCACCGACACCGAATCCGCTTTCGGCGGCATCATCGCCTTCAACCGCGAGCTGGACGCCGAGACCGCCAAGGCCATCGTCGAGCGTCAGTTCGTCGAAGTGATCATCGCCCCAAGCGTCAGCGAAGAAGCCCGCGCCATTGTCGCCGCCAAAGCCAACGTGCGCCTGCTGGCCTGCGGCGAGTGGTCGGCTGACCGCGCTGCTGCCTGGGATTACAAGCGCGTCAACGGTGGCCTGCTGGTGCAGAGCCGCGACATCGGCATGATCGGCGCCGACGACCTGAAAGTGGTGACCAAGCGCGCTCCGACCGAGCAGGAAATCCACGACCTGATCTTCGCCTGGAAAGTCGCCAAGTACGTGAAGTCCAACGCTATCGTCTACGCCAAGAATCGCCAGACCATCGGTGTCGGCGCCGGCCAGATGAGCCGCGTGAACTCCGCGCGCATTGCCGCGATCAAGGCCGAGCACGCTGGCCTGCAGGTAGCCGGTTCAGTGATGGCCTCCGACGCATTCTTCCCGTTCCGCGACGGTCTGGACAATGCGGCCAAGGCGGGCGTGACTGCCGTGATCCAACCAGGCGGTTCGATGCGTGATGCTGAAGTGATTGCTGCTGCCGACGAAGCCGGCATCGCCATGGTCTTCACCGGCATGCGCCACTTCCGTCACTGATACACCGATTCAAATGTGGGAGCGGGCTTGCTCGCGAAGACGGCAGCACATTCAGTATTCATGTGACTGACACACCGCTTTCGCGAGCAAGCCCGCTCCCACAGGTAAAGCATCCCAGCGGTGCTCAACAGAATTAGCGTCATCCGAGGTTTTTGAAATGAATGTTTTGATCATTGGCAGCGGTGGCCGTGAACACGCCCTGGCCTGGAAAGTGGCTCAGGATCCGCGCGTGCAGAAGGTGTTCGTGGCTCCGGGCAATGCCGGTACCGCCATCGAAGCCAAGTGCGAGAACGTCGCCATCGACGTACTGGCGCTTGAGCAACTGGCAGACTTTGCCGAGAAAAACGTTTCCCTGACCATCGTTGGCCCCGAAGTGCCGCTGGTTGCCGGTGTTGTGGATCTGTTCCGCAGCCGCGGCCTGGATTGCTTCGGTCCAACCGCTGGCGCTGCGCAGCTGGAAGGTTCGAAAGCCTTCACCAAGGACTTCCTGGCGCGCCACAAGATCCCGACTGCCGATTACCAGAACTTCACCGAAATCGAGCCAGCCCTGGCTTACCTGCGTGAAAAAGGCGCTCCGATCGTGATCAAGGCCGACGGCCTGGCCGCCGGCAAAGGCGTGATCGTCGCCATGACCCTGGCCGAAGCCGAAGACGCCGTGCGCGACATGCTGGCGGGCAATGCCTTTGGCGAAGCGGGTTCGCGCGTGGTCATCGAAGAGTTCCTGGACGGCGAAGAAGCCAGTTTCATCGTCATGGTCGACGGCAAGAATGTGCTGCCAATGGCCACCAGCCAGGACCACAAACGCGTCGGCGACGGCGACACCGGTCCAAACACCGGCGGCATGGGTGCTTACTCCCCGGCGCCAGTGGTCACCGCCGACGTGCACAAGCGCGTCATGGACCTGGTGATCTGGCCGACCGTGCGCGGCATGGCCGAGGAAGGCAACGTCTACACTGGCTTCCTGTACGCTGGTCTGATGATCGACAAGGCTGGTAACCCAAAAGTCATCGAATTCAACTGCCGTTTCGGCGACCCTGAGACCCAACCGGTAATGCTGCGTCTGCAGTCGAGCCTGGTACTGCTGGTCGAAGCCGCCCTGGCCCAGGCACTGGATAAAGTAGAAGCACAATGGGATCCACGCCCAAGCGTCGGTATCGTCCTGGCCGCTGGCGGCTATCCTGGTGACTACGCCAAAGGCGTGGCCATCAATGGCCTGGATGCAGCCGCCGCACTGGAAGGCAAGGTTTTCCACGCCGGCACTGCGCTCAAGGATGGCCAGGTAGTGACGGCCGGTGGTCGTGTGCTGTGCGCCACAGCCATGGGTGCCAGCGTCGACGCTGCACAGCAGCAGGCCTACAAGCTGGCGGCAGCGATTGACTGGGAAGGCTGTTTCTATCGCAAGGACATTGGCTACCGTGCCATCGCCCGCGAGCGTGGCGAAAACCAGGAATAAGGTAAACACCGCGCCAGGCAATGAACACCGTTTATTGCCTGGCTATTCTGGCGCCGCGCATCGTTATATTCTGGCATCAACCTAACGAAGGGATTTCGCCGTGCGCTGGCTCAGGATCGCCATAAGCTTGACCGTCACGTTGCTGACCTTGCTCTGCATGCTACCGGCCCAGGCCGCGCAAGGCAGTGGCTGGGCAGTATTGCTCGACGAACAGGGCGACCTGCAACTGAGCGACATCCGTTCCGCACGCTACACCAATCAATTCAGCCCTATCGAACTCGACCGCATCACCGCGGCCGAGCCCGATGGCGCGTTATGGTTGCGATTCAAGCTTGCACCGGGCAAACACGAACAGGTGCTGCGGGTGTTCGCGCCTGACCTGCGCCAGTTCAACATGTATGTGCTGGACGGCGACAAGCTGATCGATCAATCCAGCACAGGCAACGAACAGCCCCAATCCGAGCGGCCATTGCCCAGCAGCGACTTCATGCTGGCCCTACCGCAAAGCGACAGCCCCCTGGACGTATACCTGCGGCTGGCCTCCGACCATCAGTTGCGACCCTACATCACCCTGCAATCGGCGGTCATCGCAGCGGCCAACCACAACCAGACGCTGATCTATGGCCTGTTGTTCGGTTGCATCGCCATGTTGATCCTGCACAACCTCATCCGCTACGCCTACACTCGTTCGCACAGCGCCCTCTGGCTGGCGGCGTGCGAAGGGCTGCTGATGCTCAGCCTGCTACTGTTGCTGAACCTCGCCGGCCCCTGGCTCCCGGACTGGCACGCACTGCAAACGCCGGGGGCTTATCTGGCATTGCTACTGACTGCGCCCTGCGGCCTGATGCTCGCCTATCGCTTCTTCTCCCCGCTCGGGCCGCACCCGCTGAACCGGTTGCTGCTCGGCGAGGTCCTGCTCATCACCGCCTGCGGATTGATGCTGCTGTTCGTCAACACCTTGCCGCTGAACTTCATTACCTATGGCCTGGTAGCCCTGGCGGGCCTGACCATGCTGTTCATCAGCGCCTATCACTGGCAAAAGGGTTATCGCCCGGCTCGCCTCTTCGTAGCAGCCATGGTGGTGTTCAACCTCGGGACGCTGGTCATCCTGCCCGCACTGCTGGGGCTGACCCTGATCGAACCCCATGGCCTGATCACCACCTTGCTGGCATTCATCTGCATCAGCGGCCTGCTGATGAGCATTGCGTTAAGCGAGCGTCAGCGCCGCATCACCGAAGACCGTTTCAGCATCAGCCGAGACCTGGCGGCCAGCAACGCCGAGATCAACGCCAAGGCCGAGTTCCTGGCGAAGATCAGCCACGAGATCCGCACTCCGATGAACGGCGTCCTTGGCATGACCGAGCTGCTGCTGGGCACACCGCTTTCGGTCAAGCAACGCGACTATGTGCAGACGATCCACAGCGCCGGCAACGAGCTGCTGACCCTGATCAACGAAATTCTCGACATTTCCAAACTTGAGTCCGGACAGATCGAGCTGGACGATGTGCAGTTCGACCTCAACGCACTGATCGAAGACTGCCTGAGCATCTTCCGCGCCAAGGCCGAACAGCAAAACGTCGAGTTGATCAGTTTCATCCAGCCGCAAGTGCCGCGGGTGATCAGCGGTGATCCGACACGCCTGCGCCAGACGCTGTTGAGCCTTTTGGAAAACGCCCTGAAAAAAACCGATGAAGGCGAAATCCTCATCGTCGTGGCGCTCGATGAGCGCAACTCCAAACAACGCCTGCGTATCGCCGTACAGGACAGCGGCGAGCCCATGGACGCCGAAGAGCGCGACGCCCTGATGCACGCCGAACTGCACAGCCGGCATTTTCTGTCGGCCACCCACCTGGGCGGCAACCTGGGGCTGGTGATTGCCCGCCAGCTGATCCGCTTGATGCAAGGGGAGTTCGGAATCAAGAGTGGCAGCAACCAGGGCAGCACCCTGTGGCTGACCCTGCCGCTGGACCCGGATCGCCTCGAACACCCGACCTCCGACCTCGACGGCCCACTGCAAGGTGCGCGGGTATTGGTGGTGGACGACAACGACACTTGTCGCAAGGTGCTGGTGCAGCAATGCAGCGCCTGGGGCCTGAACGTCAGCGCCGCGCCTTCCGGCAAGGAAGCACTGGCACTGCTGCGCACCAAGGCGCATTTGCGCGATTACTTCGATGTGGTCTTGCTGGACCAGAACATGCCCGGCATGACCGGCATGCAACTGGCGGCCAAGATCAAGGAAGACCCGAGCCTGAACCACGACATCCTGCTGATCATGCTCACCGGCATCAGCAATGCGCCGAGCAAGATCATCGCGCGCAACTCCGGGATCAAGCGCATCCTCGCCAAACCGGTGGCCGGCTACACCCTCAAGACCACCCTGGCCGACGAGCTGACCCAACGCAACAAAGGTCTGGTCGTCACCCAGCCACTGCCAAGCGGCCCTGCCCTGCCGGTCAAGGTCCCCAGCGATTTCCGTATTCTGGTGGCCGAAGACAACAGCATTTCGACCAAGGTGATCCGCGGCATGCTGAGCAAGCTCAACCTGCAACCGGATACCGCCTGCAATGGCGAAGAAGCCTTGCAAGCGATGAAAGCCCAGCGTTATGACCTGGTGCTCATGGACTGCGAAATGCCGATCCTCGACGGCTTCTCGGCCACCCAGCAATTGCGTGCCTGGGAAGTCGGCAACCAGCGTGTCCGTACGCCCATAGTGGCATTGACCGCCCATATCCTGGCCGAACACAAAGAACGGGCACGGCAGGCCGGCATGGACGGACACATGGCCAAACCGGTCGAACTGTCGCAGTTGCGCGAGTTGATCGAACACTGGGTCGCCCAACGTGACCAACAGAATCGGGCAACGACCCAAACGTCCTGAGCCGACAGACTGCGCAACCCCTGATAGACTCCCCCTCGACTTCCCTCGCCAGTGAGCCCGGCATCATGCTCCAAGTGTTGTTCAGCGTTTACTTGAAGATGCTGGTGCTCTACAGCCCATTCTTCGTATTGTCCTGCTTCATCAGCCTGACCCGTGGTTACTCGCGCAAGGAACAGCGTCGGCTGGCCTGGAAGGTAGCGGTCGCCACACTGGTCTCAAGTGTGCTGCTGTACCTGTTCGGCCGAGTGATTTTCAGTGTTTTCGGCATTACCGTGGACGCCTTCCGCATCGGCGCCGGCAGCGTCCTGTTCATCTCGGCACTCGGGATGGCGCAAGGCAAGTCGGCGGTACAGACTGACAACGTGCAGCAGGATGTGACCATCGTCCCGCTGACCATTCCCCTGACCGTCGGCCCCGGCACCATCGGTGCCTTACTGGTGATGGGCGTGAGCCAGCCGCACTGGGACGACAAGCTCACCGCCATTGTCGGCATTGCCCTGGCCAGTTTTACCGTGGGCGTGGTGCTGTTTTTATCTGGTCGCATCGAGCGCATTCTTGGCGACCAGGGACTGCAGATCGTCAGCCGCTTGATGGGGTTGTTCGTGTGTGCGCTGGCGGCGCAGATCATTTTTACCGGGGTGAAGGGTTATCTGGTGCCGTGATGGGTTAACAAGAACACATCAGTAAAGTCTTTCAACCTCCTTTTCACGCCGTCCACCGAGAGTGTCGAGCACCCTCTTTCTTTTGTACTCTGCGTAGTCTTCGCCCAGTTGGGCGACAACGCATCTCGTTTCAACATCTCCGACAATCTCGCTCAACATGAAACTCTGGTTGAGAAAACCCGGTTCAATGGGTGTACGGGTAGCGAGGTTGATTGTCAGCATTCTCAGGGTTGCAGACTCATCCACCACGCCGGCATGGATCCTGATACGGTTGACAACTTGGGCACTACCGCTATCCGTCCCTCCCGCCTCCACGGCGTATCGCGTCAACAAATCGAGACCAGGGCTCTGCACTCCAAGACTCAAGGCGTGTTGCAGCAAAAGATCCAACGAGCAGCATTCATCAGGCGCCAACAAAGGCGTCAGCCGTTGCCTGACAAGGCTCTCGAACGTTACGCTTTTATCCACAGAAGACGAAAAGAAACCATCCCCCACCCGGCCCGATTCTTTATAGAGAAGAAATTTCAATGCCTCGGTACACCTGGCATTCCACGCGTTGAAGTCCTTGAATTCCGGGTAACTCTTGGTCGAGGTCAATTGTGCATAGAGAAATGAAGAAAGGACATCTTCACGCACCGATGCCGACAGCGATGATGAAATGACCAATAAGCACCCTGCATTAACATAACCACTACTACTCATACTGCACACTCCGTAAAAGGTCAGGTGCAGCGCACCTGACCAGACTGGAAATCAGATACCAAACTCCATTTCCAGACGCTTATCGACAGCCTCATAGAACTTGTTGGCTGCATCCTCCTTCCTCTCGGTATAGTCATCGGCATGGATGCTGAAAACACCCTTGGATTGAAACAACCTGCCAGATGAAGAGGTCTTGTCAAAGAAAGCGATCTTGGTATTTCCGGACGTGGTGTAATAACTGATAGCGCTCATCACCAGGCTGACTTCACCATCGCTATCCTGTGCACAGCTTGCGAGACCGAAGTTTGCGCCATCGCCTTTCTTGCCGTTATTTTCATAGAGCTTCAATGCTTCTTTATTGGCTTGCAGACCTTCGATCGCCTTTTCCGCCCCTAGCTTCAAGATAGGTCCTAGACCACCGCCAAGACCGCCTATCATCGATTTGGCAATGTCCAGCACCAGGTTGGACATTAGCAGGCCGCTCGCCGACTCCTGGTAATTGATCGTCGGGTTGCCGAACATGGTCCAGCCCATGACCCGCATCCCTTTAAGCATGTGTTCCCAGCGTTGAACCTGATCTTGCTCGTTGGGAAACTTGATCTGCGCAGACAGGTCGGCAAACAAAAAGGTTCGCTTTATGATTGTTTTATTGCGGGAACTCATGCCCACGGGTAACGAAACCATCGTGGAGTTTAGAATTGCCGCATTCAACTTATCGGTATCAATAACCCCGCCGGCGGCACGGCGAACTCGTCCACCGGAGTTCTGCTGCTGAATGACAGGCAAAGTTTCATTCAGACTTTCCTCGATAAACTCCAGACATTGCGCTTCGTTCATTTCTACTGCAGTAATATTAGTCATTTTGAATATCCATATAATGTATTAAAAGAGCCAATCCCGGCCCAAAACCAAAGCTAATCAATTCACAACTGAGTGTCAATACCGGCCAAATTTAAAAACGACACACAACAAATCACAATAACCACTACTTACAAAATAGCGGCAACGTGCTTTCAAAGCCTTAGCTCGATTTCGGCCATATCGTTTTCCTCGAGGACAGCCTCCAACTTCTCTTTCGTGTCCGCGTAAGCGTTTCTGTCGAGATAAAAGCTTCGGTAATTATGCTGCAACTCGGCCTCACCCTTCTGCCAACTGACAAACAGGAAACTCTCGGTTTTTCGCTTGACGTTCAACCGCGCATGATTAAGCTCCATCGTCAGTCTCCCCTTACTATCACGCCCTGCTGGTGCAACTTGAAAGGATTTGCCGTACAGCGTAGCTCCGGCATAAGCCGTCAGCCCACGAGAGTCAGATTCTAGCGCCTTGAATGCCGCTATACTGTTGGTCAGCATGGGTTCGTTACCCAGTTGCCGAACCGTTTCAATCATTTTCCCGGAAACTGTACTGGACAGGTCCTTATAAACTTTTTCACCCGGATGTCGATCCGAATACCATCCAAAATGATTAAGCGTTCTCGCGTAGCGATTCAGCCAATCGCCAAGACCAAGTTCCTCATTTTCGTATGTATCACACAGCAGACTGGCAATCTTGATGCTGTTCTTGATTTCTTTCTTTTCTTCCCGGCTCAAGCCTGCCATACAGCCCAGCAGCGTTCTGCCAATCAACATCGCACTTTGCGCTCGATCATCATATGCCCCGACGTTATCGCCAACGGCAAACTTCCTGATCTTGCCTGAACGCTGGACACGAAGAAGGTCCATACTCCGAATAAACTCAAGGCGTTGTTCAAGATTAGGGATAACAGAAAAATCAAAATCCATATTTATTGCTCTCCACTAACACATATTGCACACCCTATCGAAACAACGAAATTCCCGACATATAAAAACATACGCCAAGAAATCGTTATCAACAGGCACACCACACAATATCAAAACAGCCACTTATAAATACTTTCAATATTTAAACTTATATTTCCAGCAAAAAAAACCCACAAACCAGAAACTTGTTGATGCAGGATACTTCGCAAAAAAAACGCCTCCAAAGAGGCGTCTTGATTCAGGAAGCGGGTTTGTCGCCATACCAACGCGGCGTGTAGACCCATTCGCCCCCCCCAGGACGAGGGAAAGAGCAGGTGGTGGACGAGCCGATCAGCACCATGGTGCGCATGTCAACCTGATCCGGGGTCAACTGCCCCAGCGTCGTAACGCGCAAGGTCTGGCCCGGACGACCAATGTCCCGACCCAGGACCACTGGTGTTTCAGGCGCGCGATGCTCGGCGACTATCTCTAACGCCCTCCCTAACTGCCACGGCCGTGAACGCGAGATCGGGTTGTAGAAGGCCAGGGCCAGATCGGCTTGAGCGGCCAAATCCAGGCGTTTCTCGATAATCGACCAAGGCTTGAGGTTATCCGAGAGCGACAGCACACAGAAGTCATGCCCCAGCGGTGCGCCGGCCTGGGCAGCCGTCGCCAGCGAGGCGGAAACTCCCGGCAAAATCTCGAGATCGACGTTGTGCCAATGGACGTCAGTGGATTCGTGCAGCGCCTCCAGCACCGCCGCGGCCATGGCAAAAACCCCCGGATCCCCCGAAGAAACCACCACCACCGAACGTCCCTGGGCCGCCAGTTCGAAAGCGTGACGGGCGCGCTGCATCTCTTCGCGGTTGTCGGTGCAATGCAGCACCTGATCGGCGCGAAACGGCCCAGCCATGCGCACGTAGGTTTCGTAGCCCAATACATCGTTGGCGCGGGCCAGCTCCGCCTTCACTGCCGGCACCATCAGTTCAGCAGCGCCCGGCCCAAGGCCGATCACCGCCAACCGTCCACGAGGCCGGCCAATCTGCAACGAGTCCAGCGGCTGCTCTGCTATCGCAATGGCAACGGTGTCGTTACCAAGCAGGGAAACAGGTTGACCCACGGCAGTACGCAGACGTTCGCCAAGGACCTTCCCAGTCTGGCCAAAGCGCAACGGCACGCCCAACTCAAGCGCCGCTTCACGCAGCGCCGGACTGGCCATTTCGGTATCGGCGGCCAACAGACAGGCCAGCGACTGCACGGCGATTTTGGCCTGATGCAATACCTCGCGAACTACCACCGCTACGTTAACCAGACCAACCTCAACAGCGACCACCACATTGCGCGGGTAGATCAACAGTTCATTGGCTGCGGGTGCCCGTTCGGCATGACTGACGTGCACCGCCAATCGGGCCTGCGCATCTTCAGGCAACTGCGCCTGCGCCAGCCACGGGGCCTTACCCTCAATGCGCACCGTTTCCCCGGCGAGCAAATCGGAAACGAAACGCTTGCCCAGTTCCAGATCGCCCAAGGCATAGCCGCTGGGCGGATTGAGCAGGCAGGTGCCAAAACGCAACTCGCCGCTGGTGGTGATCGCCGCAGCGACTTCAAGCGTGGCGGCAATCTCGCGCGCCATCACATTCACCCCACCGAGACCGCCTAGCAGTGGAACCACGGCGCTGCCGTCTTCGGCCACCGCCAATACCGGTGGTTCGGCGCCTTTTTCCAGCAACAAGGGCGCCAGCGTGCGAATCACGATCCCGGCCGCGCACAGGGCAATGATCGGTGTGCCCTGTTGATAGAGCTCGCGCAGGGTCGCGCCGAATTCGTGATAGACCCGATCCGCGCCTTCGACCCGTTCGGCCAGGCCAAGGATCTGGGCTTCGGGGTACACCTGCTGAATACGGCGCGCGGTCGCGAGGCTACCATTGCCGAGAATGACAATCGCCGGAACTGGACGGTTCATCAGCCTTGCCACCTTTCACCGGGAACGATGATCAACGAGAAATACGGCGATGACATCGGCTCGACCTGATCCAGCGGCACGATCTTCTGATTGGCCATGGTCGCACGCTCGACGTACAGCGCCCGTTCGGCCAGGCCGAGTTCTTCCAGCACCTGGCGCACCTTGGGAAAGTTGCGCCCCAGTTTCATGATCACCGCCGCATCGGCATCGGCCAGGCGACGCTTGAGTTCGTCGTGCGGCAACACACCGGACAACACCGACAGACTCTGATTGCGATACACCAGTGGTGCACCGAGCACCGAGGCGCCACCCAGCATCGAGCACACGCCCGGCACGACTTCAGCCTGATAACGCTCGGCAAGCCGGTCGTGCAGGTACATGTAGGAGCCGTAGAAGAACGGATCGCCTTCGCAAATCACCGCCACGTCGCGACCGGCATCCAGATGCGCCGCCAGCTCTTGCGCAGCGTCATCATAAAAGTCGCTGATCACTTGCTCGTAGGACAACGGCGCCGGCAAGGCTTCGGTGGTCACCGGGTACACCAGTGGCAACAGATTCTGTGCTTCCTGCAGATGCGCTTCGATGATGCCGAAGGCGTTGCCTTTCTTGCCCTTGGCGACGAAGTACGCCACTACAGGCGACTCGCGCAGCAACCGCAGCGCCTTGACTGTAATCAGTTCCGGATCACCAGGGCCGACGCCGAGGCCGATCAAACGTCCAGGTTGCTGCATCATTCGATCTCCGTGGCGAGGGCATTGACAGCGGCGGCGGCCATGGCGCTACCGCCCAGCCGACCTTGCATGATGACAAAAGGCACACCCCGGCTGTCAGCCGCCAGCGCAGCCTTGGATTCGGCGGCGCCGACAAAGCCCACCGGAAAACCGAGGATCAGCGCCGGCTTCGGCGCACCGGCGTCGAGCATTTCCAGCAGGTAAAACAGCGCCGTCGGAGCGTTGCCTATGACCACTACACTGCCTTCCAGATGTGGACGCCACAGCTCCAGCGCAGCGGCTGAGCGGGTATTGCCCAATTCAAGGGCAAGCCCTGAAACGCTCTCATCACGCAGGGTGCAGATCACTGCATTGTTCGCCGGCAGGCGCGCGCGGGTCACACCTTCGGAGACCATCCGTGCATCGCACAAAATCGGCGCGCCGGCCGCCAGCGCATCACGCCCGGCCTTGCCCGCCCCTTCGGAAAACTGCAAACCGTCGATGGCCTCGACCATGCCGCAGGCGTGAATCACACGAACGGCGAGTTTCTCCAGATCGGCCGGAATTCGGTCGAGGTTGGCCTCGGCGCGAATGATCGCGAAGGAGTTGCGATAGATCTCCTGACCATCGCGGATGTAATCAAGCATCAAGGGGGCTCCGTGAGCGGGCGTCGAGCAAGGTCGCGACCGCTTCAATAGTAAGGTTGTGTGCGTGCAGCGCGCCGAAACCTGGCTGCGCTGCATCGCGAAAATAGAGATCGTAGTGGCCGGGGGCAACGGCCAACAGTGTGACGGGCGCGGTATGTGCGGCAGCGCAGGAACGCGGACAGCCACTCAGGTGTATGTTCAGCGCCGGTCCATGGCGGTGCAGCAGCGCGGCCAGTTTCAGGGCATCGCCCTTGGTCTCGGCCAGGCCTTTACCACAGCCGTTTGAGCCGGTGCAGGCGATCAACCGGGACAAGGGTTGATCGGCTTCGCACTGCAAGCCCAGACATTGCAATTGCCGAATGACCTCAGCGGCGTTTTTCGCGCGGACGTTGGGCAGCAGCAGGCTTTGCCAGGGCGTGAAGCGCAGACTGGAATCACCGAACTCGCGTGCCAGTTGTGCCACACCGCGCAGCATCGTCGGATCGAGCCGCCCCAACGGCGGGACAGCCCCTACATAGACAACACCAGGCTCGGCCTGGGGATGTGCGCCAATGTGCAAATCAGCGCCACCCGAAACCCGCTGCCAATCGACGACCGCTTGCAGCGATACACGCCCAGCCAACCGAAGCAGAAGGCCCTCGACCGAGTACTCGGCCAGCAAATGACGCATACGCGTCTGCTCGGGACGCGCCAGTTCAAGGAACAGCTCAAGCACCGCGACGACCAGGGCATGGCCATCGTCGAGCGCGACCGAACCTGCCGGTGTGTCCGTCGGGCATCCGGCCATCCCAAACGCCAGCCGTCGCTCACCGTTTCGCTCGAAGGCTGCGAGCCACAGGTCGTGGGGATGCTCAAGCATTGCCAGGGCTTCGCCGCCATCGAGCTGCACGGCGAACTTGGCGCTGAGATCGTGAAACCGTTCGTGCTGTTGCACCGTGGTCAAAATTCGCTCGGCCAGCGCACGGGTATCGAACAGCATCTGCCGATCGAACCCGGCAGCTGGGCTGAGCATCAGATTGCGAACATCGTCGCCCGCCGCATTGCTCGGACCCAACCCTGCGGCTAGCAGGCAGTCGATCAAGGCTGCCTGTTCGCTGCCGATTCCACGGATCTGCAGGTTGGCGCGGTTGGTCGCTTCGATCACGCCACCGGCATATCGCTCGGCTGCATCGGCCACCGCGACGGCCTGCTGTGCGCTGATGGAACCACTGCTGAGTTTGATTCGGCAAATGCCGCCGTCCAACGCCGGGACAATACGCAGCAACCCGGGACAGGCCGAAGGACGTAAGGGGTTGGATTTCTGGCGAGAATTCACTGGATGTCCGGTACGAGACGAAGGGCAGCATTATGCCTGCTTTGTCTGGCAGGATGAAAAGTCCGGGCAGCTTGACGACGAAAAGCGCTTGGGCCCGTGCAAGGCTGTCTGTTCTGACGCCCGAATTGGCAGGAATAAAAGTTCGCAAAAAACACTAACAACAAAAAAACCCCCCACAACCTGTTCTTATTTAATTCTCCCTATTGACTCCTGTACTTTCAATCATGAGCAACCACCCACAAAGACATAATTAAATATCAGGAGCAACATATGAACAAAAACAATATCTCCGGAGTACTAACCGGACACAATATTACTTCATGTATAGACGAACTATCACTGCAAGCCCATGAAGACCTTACCGATTGCACTCAATTAGCCACAAAGTCCGCCGACATGGTCTGCAGCCGTTTCGCTGATTCGTTAAAGTGGATGCATGAATATGTAACTACCTTGGACTTCCTGGGTTGGTCTGTCTTTGAAAACGCGATTTTCACCCGCACCAGCATCGTCATCTCACACAGCGTTGCGGAGTTTCTGGTGCAAAGCGCCCAAGGCATGCGCGACTCCCGCCAAGGAAATGCCATGATTGACACGCTCGACGCGCTGAAGCCCGATAGGCCGGCGCTATTTTCACTGGACGAAGAGAGCAATATGGGAAAAAGCTTTCAGGTAATACCGGCACGCTACAATTCGAGCGGGGATCTGGAAATAGCCGTCTTTAATCTTGAACTGGAAGTGCTCACAAGGAAAAGTAGCTTCCTGTTCTGGGACTGGGAAGATCAGGAATCACAAATCATCCAGAGGCGAGCCAGTTTTAAATTTGATACAAACAAATACGATGACAAAAGATCGCTGGTTAAAAAAAAGCTTCGCGAAATCACCATGAGGAGATTTGAACTGCGCAAACCAACATAAGATTGAACACCCTAGCACTTGAACGCTTTCATCACTGTCAAAAGCACGCTTTCACTCGATGACGACAGGCGACTGCCACACCGAGGTATGATGCGCAACCGCCCGCCCGTCACGGACCGGCACCGTGATTTGGCTTCGATTGATAGATGAGGAACAGCATGACCCCCTGGCTGACAGTAGTAGGCATCGGAGAGGACGGCTTCAAGGGGCTTGGAAAAAATGCCCGGCATGCTCTGCTGAACGCTTCGCGAATCATAGGTGGTCAACGGCAACTGGATCTGCTGCCAGCCTGCATCCGTGGGGAACGGCAGTTGTGGCCAAGTCCTTTTACCCTTGAAGCGATTTTGACCAGACGTGGCGACCCCGTCTGCGTGCTGGCCAGCGGCGATCCGATGTTCTTCGGCGTCGGCGCCAGCCTCGCCCGGCAACTCCCCGCGGCCGAAATGCTGACGCTTCCCGCGCCGTCCTCCTGCTCACTGGCCGCAGCGCGAATGGGTTGGCCCCTGCAGGATGTGGTCACTCTGTCGGTGGTGGCCCGGCCTGTCGCCGCACTCAACGCCCACCTGTCCAGCGGCGTGCGCTTGCTGGTATTGAGCAACGACGGCCGCAGTCCCGCCGCCATCGCTGCACTGTTGCGCGAACGTGGCTTCGGCCCTAGCCGCCTCACCGTGCTGGAGCACCTGGGCGGGGAAGCCGAGCGGCGTGTCGACGGCATGGCCAGCGGCTGGGACGATGCGCTGATCGCCGACCTGAACCTGATCGCCATCGAGTGCATCGCCGAGCCGAACACGCTACGCCTGTCGCGACTGGCCGGCCTGCCGGACTCGGCCTTCCAACACGACGGCCAACTGACTAAACGCGATGTGCGCGCCATCACCCTCGCGCGCCTGGCCCCAGTCCCCGGCGAGTTGTTGTGGGACGTCGGTGCCGGCAGCGGCTCGATTGGCATCGAATGGATGCGCGCTCACCCAAGTTGTCGCGCGCTGGCCATCGAAGCCGATGCGGGCCGACAAGCGTTGATCGAACACAACCGCGATGCCCTCGGCGTTCCCGGCCTGCAACTGGTTCGCGGCAGCGCGCCACAGGCATTGGCCGGGCTGGAGCGGCCGGATGCGATTTTCATCGGTGGCGGTGTCACCCGCGAAGGCGTGCTCGATACCTGCTGGGCCGAACTCAAGCCCGGCGGCCGGTTGATTGCCAACGCGGTCACCCTGCAAAGTGAAATGACCCTGATGACCTGGCGCGAGCAACATGGCGGGGAGTTGACCCGCATTCATATCGCGCAGGCACAACCGCTGGGCGACTTCGACACCTGGCGCCAGGCCTTGCCGATTACCTTGCTGGACGTGACGAAACCCTTCGATGCGTGACGAAACCGCCGAACAACCCGCCCCCCTGCGCAGTGGCCTGACCACCGGAAGTTGCGCCACGGCTACCAGCCTCGCCGCCGCGCGCCTGCTGCTGGATGGCACATCGGCCGATGCAGTGGAAATCGTGCTGCCCAAAGGCAAGCAGGTGCAGATGCGCCTGGAATTCTGTCGCCTCACCGGGGACGGCGCCGAAGCGGGAACCCTCAAGGATGCCGGTGACGATCCCGACGTGACCCACGGCGCCCTGCTCTACTCCCAGGTGCGCCTGAGCCCCGAGCCGGGGACTCGCTTCCATGCCGGCCGCGGCGTGGGCACCGTGACCCGGCCCGGGCTGGTGCTGGGTGTCGGCGAGCCCGCGATCAACCCGGTGCCACGCAAAATGATCAGCGAACACTTGGCCCGACTGGCCGACGAACTCGGCTACAGCGGTGGTTTCGAGGTCACGGTCAATGTCGAGGACGGCGAGGCACTGGCACTGAAAACCATGAACCCGCGCCTGGGCATTCTTGGTGGCCTGTCGATCCTTGGCACCAGCGGCATCGTCCGGCCATTTTCCTGCGCGGCCTACATCGCCTCGATCCATCAGGGGATCGACGTGGCGAAAACCAACGGTTACCTGCACATCGCCGCCTGCACCGGCAATGCCAGCGAAGACACCATGCGCCGGGTCTACAACCTGCCGGAAATCGCCCTGATCGAAATGGGCGACTTCGTTGGCGCCGTGCTCAAGCACCTGCGCAAAGTCCCTGTGGATAAACTCAGCCTGTGCGGTGGTTTCGGCAAGATCAGCAAACTGGCGGCCGGGCATATGGATCTGCACAGTCGCCATTCGAGTATCGATCTGCCGCAACTGGCGCTATGGGCAGCGCAGGTCGGCGCCGATGCGGCGTTGCAGCAGAGCATCCGCGAGGCCAACACCAGCCAGCAGGCATTGGCCATGGCCGCCGCCGCCGGGGTCGCCCTGGGTGATGCAGTCTGTCAGCACGCCCTGGATTTTGCCCGCAGCGTGGTGCCGACTCAGGTCCAGGTGGAAGTCTTTGCCATCGATCGCCAGGGCGGGATTGTCGGCCATGCGGGAGCTTTTCAATGAAGCGCATCCTGTTGCTCGGCGGTGTGACCGAAGCCATGGCGATTGCCCGCACGCTGGGACCGCAGCATATCTACAGCCTGGCCGGGGTCGGTCGGGTGCCGACCGATCTGCAATGCCAGGTTCGTGTCGGCGGCTACGGCGGTACCGAGGGCCTGGCGCAATTCATTCGCGATGAAGGGATCGATCTGCTGCTCGACGCCACTCACCCCTACGCCGCCCAGATCAGCCAGAACGCCGCGACTGCCGCGCACTTGAGCGGCGTTCCCTGCTGGGCGCTACGGCGTCCGGCCTGGCAAGCCCAGGTGGGAGACGACTGGCGGGAAGTCGCCGATTGGGGCGAACTGATCGAAGCCCTGAAGCTTTTCCGCCGGCCGCTGTTCACCCTCGGTCGCGAGCCCCTGCAACACCTGGATGAAATTCCCCCGGAGCAATTCTGGACCCTGCGCGCACTGGACGTGTATCCGGGCAACGAGCGCTGCGAAGTGATCGGCGCACGGGGGCCTTTCCTGATTGACGATGAACGTGAGCTGTTCGAACGGCGAAACATCGACGTGCTGATCAGCAAAAACAGCGGCAGCACGGCGACCGAGCCGAAGCTGGAAGTGGCGCGTGAGCGTGGTCTGCCGGTGATTGTATTGAAACGGCCGACGTTGCCGGGAGTTGATCGGGAGTTTGAAAGGGTGACAGAAATCCTGACCGCCTTGTCGCTCTTCGACTGATCTTGATCCCTACCCGCCGAGATTTTTCTTACGGCTCTTTCGGAGCACGCCGATTATCCATTCCCGGATTCCAACCCTATAGTCCGGCGGAATCTGAACAAAGCTCAAGCACTACTGGCACTTTGAAATTCACGACTATCATTAAAGCTACGAAAGGATCGCGCTGCGACACCACACCGCACGTCGCCTTTTTACTTATCGGCCCTGATCAGGCTAAATAGCCCGCGCCTGATCGCCCACCCAAACGGATTTTGTCCCATGTCCCGACAACGGCTCGCAATTGCCTGGATAGCCTGCTTCGCAGTGCTGTTCAACCTGCTCGCCATGCCGATGTCCGGAGCGATGGCGCAAACGGCGAAGTCATCCGCCGAGCAATTGTTGTGGGGCAGCTTCTGCAGCTCCAGCGGCACCAGGATGGTGGCGATTTCCATCGGCGACCTTGAACAGAAAGCCCCGCAAAACGACGATCATTCCAACATGCAGCATTGCTGGTGCTGCTCGGGTTCGGCGCCATTGGTGGCGTTGCCAGGGCATACGCCACAGATGTATTTCGCGCACTTCGAGTCCAACCGAAGCCTGCCTGCGACCTCTCTCCAAAGCCCGTCACCGCGCCAGCAATGGCCGAGTCTCAACCCCCGCGCGTCCCCTCTGGTGTGATTTTTTCTCGCAATTGACCTGCGTTTAAATCGTTCCGGAGAACTGCCATGTTGAACAAATTCATCGTTCTGGCCGCGTTGCTGCTGCCTGCCTGCTTTGCCAATGCCCACGAATACAAGGTCGGCACACTGGAAATCGCTCATCCGTGGTCCCAGGAATTGCCACCCAATGCGCCTACTGTCGCGGCGTATTTCGTGATCGACAATAAAGGCCAGACCGCGGACCGCCTGCTCAGCGTCGACACCCCCATTGCCGGCGAAGCGCAATTGCATGAGCACCTGATGCAAGGCGACGTGATGAAAATGCAGCACGTACCGAGCGTGGAAGTGCCCGCCGGTGGCGAGGTCACTTTCGCCCCGATGGCCTATCACGTGATGTTGCTTGGCCTCAAGGACCGCAGCCTGCTGGTTGATGGCAAGCGCTTCCCGATGACGCTGCACTTCGAGAAGGCCGGTAATGTAACGGTCGAAGTCGCGGTGCAGAAGCAGGCGCCGGACAGCATGCAAGCGCACGTGCACAATCCGTAATCGCCTGAGCTGAAAACGCCCATGCGCCCGCTTAGCGCCAGGTCATCCAGGTCACGCAATCAGGCATTGAGTCTGACACGCGGCAGCTGGATCAGCCTGTTCGCCATGCTGATGATCTTTATCGGTCCGCTGATTTCCCAGTCGATGCCGATGGATTCGCGCGCCATGTCGATGACCATGCCAGTGGGTATGAGCATGGACATGTCGGCGATGGAGCATGCCGACCATGGCACGCAAGCCACTGCCGAGCATTGCCCGCCAGCCCCGGGGCACCACGTGCTGTGGGAAAAGTGCGGCTATTGCAGCCTGCTGTTCAATTGCCCGGCACTGACCGGTGGCGTGTCTTTCGCCAACTTCGTCATCCCGCCCGTCAACACCTTCACCACACCCTCTCCGCGCCTGGGCCATGCCCGGCAAACCTTCTTCCCCGGCGCCCGCACCCGCGCCCCGCCCGTCGTCGCGTAAACACTCACATCTGATTTCACACGGTCCGCAAGACAGCCACAGCAACCTGTGGGAGCGGGCTTGCTCGGGAAAGCGGTGTGCCAGGCGACATCTGTGTTGACTGACACGCCCTCTTCGCGAGCAAGCCCGCTACTACAGGGAATTGCGCAGGCTGTCGGCCGTGTCGTTTACGACTGTTCGATGGAAATTGTCATGTCCAGCTTTTCTGCTGTCCCGTGCTTGAGCCCTGCCCAAGCCTCTTATGCCCTGAACGAATCCGGCGTTCGTTTCAGGCACGCCACCGCGATTTTGTGCGGTGCTTTGCTGGCGCCCTCTGCGCTCGCCGATGAACATGCCGGTCATCGTGAAGAATTGAGCCCGACGGTGATTACCGCCATTGCGCCCAGCTCACCCTTGACCATCGTCACCAATCCCAAGGACCCGCGCCAACCGGTGCCGGCCAGCGACGGCGCCGACTACCTGAAAACCATCCCCGGCTTCGCCATGGTGCGCAATGGCGGCACCAACGGCGATCCGGTGCTGCGCGGCATGTTCGGTTCGCGGCTGAACATCCTCACCAACGGCAGCATGATGCTCGGTGCCTGTCCGGGCCGGATGGATGCCCCGACCTCGTACATCTCGCCGGAAACCTACGACAAGCTCACCGTGATCAAAGGCCCGCAAACCGTGTTGTGGGGGCCGGGTTCTTCGGCCGGCACCATCCTGTTCGAGCGCGAGCCGGAGCACTTCGGCGAACTTGGCACACGGGTCAACGCCAGCGTGCTGGCCGGCTCCTACGGCCGTTTTGACAAACTGGTGGACGCCGCAGCCGGCGGCCAGTCGGGTTACATACGGGTCATCGGCAACACCGCGCACTCCGACGACTATCAGGACGGCAACAACGACACCGTGGCGTCGCGCTATGAAAAATGGAACGGCGATGTGGCGCTAGGCTGGACGCCGAATGCCGACACCTTGCTGGAACTGACCGCCGGCCGTGGCGACGGTGATGCCCGGTACGCCGGCCGCGGCATGGATGGTGCGCAATTCCTGCGCGAAAGCCTCGGCTTGCGTTTCGAGCAGTCCAACATCGGCGAGGTACTGGATAAGGTCGAAGCGCAGGTCTACTACAACTACGCCGACCACGTGATGGACAACTACACCCTGCGCACGCCGTCCGGCACCGGAATGATGGCCGGCCCCATGGCCTCCAACGTCGACCGCCGCACCCTCGGTGCACGGGTCAAGGCCACCTGGCGTTGGGCTGATGTGCAGCTGGTCAGCGGCATCGACGCGCAGACCAACGAACATCGTCAGCGCAGCGCCATGGGCGTCGACACCTACAAGGACCTGCCGTACACCAAGGATGCCGACTTCCATAACTACGGTGTGTTCGGCGAACTGACCTGGTACGCCGCCGACCGTGACCGCTTGATCAGCGGCGCACGCCTGGACCGCGCCTCGGCCAAGGATTATCGGCAAACCACCGGCTCGGGCATGATGACCCGCCCGAACCCGACCGCCGACGACACCCGCGCCGATACCCTGCCGAGCGGCTTCATCCGCTACGAGCACGACCTGGCCGATAGCCCGACCACGCTGTATGCCGGCCTCGGTCACACCCAGCGGTTCCCGGATTACTGGGAGCTGTTTTCACCCAACTCCGGCCCCGCCGGCTCAGTGAATGCCTTCGATTCGATCAAGCCGGAAAAAACCACCCAGCTCGATTTCGGTCTGCAATACAAGACCGAAACCCTCGAAGCCTGGGCCTCGGCTTACGTCGGGCAGGTACGCGACTACATCCTGTTCAACTACACCCCGACGATGATGGGCATGACCTCGCAAGCCGAGAACATCGACGCGCGAATCATGGGCGGCGAACTGGGCGCCGCTTACAACTTCACCGACAACTGGAAAGCCGACGCGACCCTGGCCTACGCCTGGGGCAAGAACAGCAGCGATGGCAGTGCATTGCCGCAGATGCCGCCGCTGGATGCCCGTTTCGGCCTGACCTACAGCGAAGACAACTGGAGCGCCGGCGCACTGTGGAGAGTGGTCACCGCGCAAAACCGCATCGACCAGAACAAGGGCAACGTGGTCGGCAAGGACTTCGACAAGACGCCGGGCTTCGGCGTGTTCTCCCTCAACGGTGCCTATCGGATCAACAGCAACTGGAAGGTCAGCAGCGGCGTCGACAACCTGTTCGGCAAGGCGTACGCCGAGCACTTGAACCTGGCCGGCAACGCCGGTTTCGGCTACCCCGCCAATGACCCGCAAGCCATCAAGGAACCGGGGCGCACGCTCTGGACCAAGGTGGACATGAGCTTCTAAAAGCTTCGCGAGCAAGCTCGCTCCTACAGGGGAGCGGGTTTGCCCGCGATCGGTTGCAAGGCAACCGCAAAACAAACAACTAAAAGATCCAGCCAAGCGGAGCACACGTGATGAAACAGCCCAAAGTGAATTTCTACAACCTGGCCTGGCGCTGGCATTTCTATGCCGGATTGTTCGTGGCGCCCTTCATGGTGATGCTGGCCCTGACCGGCACCATCTACCTGTTCAAACCGCAACTCGACTCGTTGATGTACAGCAGCCTGCTCAACGTCCCGGCCGGGCATCACACCGTGCCGGCCGACGACCTGCTGACGCGGGTGAAAACGGCTTATCCACAAGGCCAGGTCACGCAATACCTGCCGCCGGTCAACGCCGAGCGCAGCGCACAGTTTGTCGTGCTCAACGATGGCAAGGAGCTGAACGTTTTCGTCGACCCTTACCACGGCGATATCCTCGGCGAGCAAGACGCCAAGAAGAACCTGCAAGCCATTGCCCGTGCGATTCACGGCGAACTGATGATCGGCACCGTGGGTGATCGACTGATCGAACTGGCCGCCGGTTGGGGCGTGGTGCTGGTGGTGTCCGGCATCTTCCTGTGGTGGCCGCGCGGTCAGGCGGCAGGCATCTTGTGGCCACGCCTGAACAGTCGTGGTCGCGTATTGTGGCGCGACCTGCACGCGGTCACCGGGTTCTGGGGCGCGTCCCTGCTGCTGGTGATGCTGCTCAGCGGCATGACCTGGACCGGCTTCTGGGGCAAGCAATACGCCGAAGTGTGGAACGTGTTTCCGGCAGCCATGTGGGATGACGTGCCGAAGTCCGATATCGAGGCGCGCAGCCTCAACACCGCGACCCGCCAGACCGTGCCGTGGGCCATGGAAAACACGCCGATGCCGATGTCCGGCGACCACGCCGAACACATGGCCCACGACGGTGCATCGGCCGGCCCGGCCGCGCCGACAATCCGCCTGCAAGACGTGCAAAACATCGCCAGCGAGCGCAAGGTCGAACCGGGTTACAGCATCACCCTGCCGACCACCGCGACCGGGGTGTTCACCATCGCCGTGTTCGCTGACGACCCGCGCAATGACGCCACGCTGCACATCGATCAATACACCGGCAAGGTCCTGGCCGATGTTCGTTTCGAGCACTACAGCACCGTCGCCCGCGCCACGGAAATCGGTGTGATGCTGCACGAAGGCAAAATGTTCGGCACGCTCAATCAGATCATCGTACTGCTGATCTGCCTGATGATCCTGCTCAGTGCCGTCAGCGGTGTGGTGATCTGGTGGAAGCGTCGCCCGCAAGGAAAACTCGGCGTACCGCCACTGCGCCACGACCTGCCGAAATGGAAAACCGCCATGGTGATCATGTTCGCCCTGGCGGTGGCCTTCCCGTTGGTGGGGGCTTCGCTGGTGGTGGTGTGGGTGCTGGATCGCGTGCTGTTGTCGCGTTTTACCCGGCAGACTGAGAGCGCCTCATCTTCATCATGAAACAGGCGAGATGCGTACAGGGGTCAGCAATGTAGACTTCCCCCGCGTTTCACCCTTTTGGGCCCCATCGCTGGCAAGCCAGCGATGAGGCCATCAGCATCACCTCAAGAGTCACTGCATGACCTCGCTGAACCTCACAAACCTGACCTGGACCCCACTGGGACACGGCCATTGCCACCACCAATTCCAGCTGCGTGATGCCTCGCTACACGTAGCCGCCGGTGAGTTCGTCGGGCTGATCGGCCCCAACGGCAGTGGCAAGACCAGCCTGTTGCGCTGTGCCTGGCGCTTCAGTAAACCGGAAAGCGGCGAGGCCAGGCTCGATCACCAGAACGTCTGGAAACAGTCCTCGCGTTGGTGCGCACAACGCATCGCCGTGGTCTTGCAGGAGTTCCCCGACGCCTTCGGCCTCACCGTCGAGGAAGTGGTTGCCATGGGCCGCACACCGCACAAAGGATTGTTCGATGGCGACACGCTTGAGGACTCGAAACTCATTCATCAGGCCCTGGAATCGGTCGGCCTCAAGGGGTTCGAAGACCACGGCTTCGCCACCCTCTCCGGAGGCGAGAAACAGCGGGTGATCCTCGCCCGCGCCCTGGCCCAGCAGCCACAGTTGCTGATCCTCGACGAGCCGACCAATCACCTCGATCCACGCTATCAGCTGGAGCTGTTGCAGTTGGTCAAGCGCTTGCACATCGGCACCCTGGCGAGCATCCACGACCTCAACCTGGCCGCGGCTTTTTGTGATCGGCTGTACGTGATCAACCATGGCCGTATCGTCGCCAGCGGCACACCGAAGGAAGTCCTGACGGCTGCATTGCTGCGCAATGTGTTTGGTGTCGAAGCGTTGATCGATGAACATCCGCTGCACGGCTACCCACGAATTACCTGGATAACCCAATCATGACTTTGCGTTCCCTGCTGCGCTCCTGCCTCTCTCTCGTGATGCTGCTGGGCAGCGCTCAAGCCTTGGCCGAAGCCACCCATTACCCGCTGACCATCAAAAGCTGCAACCGCGAAGTGACCTTCAAGCAGGCACCGCAACACGCCCTCAGCCACGACATCAACATGACCCAGATGATGCTCGCCCTCGGCCTCAAGCCCCGGATGGCCGGCTACAGCGGCATCAGTGGCTGGAAGGCCGTGACACCTCAGATGCAGGGCATTCTCGAAGGCCTGCCGGAGCTGGCGGCCAAGTACCCGTCGGTGGAAACCCTGCTCAATGCCAACGTCGATTTTCTCTTCGCCGGTTGGGACTACGGCATGCGCATCGGCGGCGACCTCACGCCGCAAACCCTGCAACCGCTGGGCATCAATGTGTATGAGTTGAGTGAATCCTGCGCCTTCGTGATGAAGCGCCCGCCGGCCAGCCTCGAAGACACCTACAACGACCTGCGCAACCTCGGCAGAATCTTCGACGTGCAGGATCGCGCCAACGCCCTGATCGCCAACATGCAGGCGCAAGTGGCGGACATTGGCAAAGACCTGCCCGCGGAAAAACCACGGGTCTTCCTGTATGACAGCGGCGAAGACCGGGCCATGACCTCAGGCCGTCTAGGTATGCCACAGGCGCTGATCGACGCCGCAGGCGGGCGCAATATTCTGGAGGATGTCGACGCGAGCTGGACCCGGGTCAACTGGGAAACCGTGGTCGAGCACAATCCGCAGGTGATCGTGATCGTCGACTACAGCGAAATCACCGCCGAACAGAAGATTCAATTCCTGCTGGCCAACAAAGCCCTGCAATCGGTGGACGCGATCAAGCAGCGGCGCTTCATCGTCATCCCTTACGTACAAGCCACGCCGGGGATCGATAACGTGCTGGCGGTCGCAACCCTGGCCAAGGGCTTCCACGGCGAATGATCAACCGTCGCTACGCCTTGTTGTTGATTGCCCTCGCTGCGCTGTTGCTGGTGTCATGCGTGGTGTCCCTGGGTTTCGGCCCGGCACGGGTGCCGCTGGATGTGGTGTGGCGCATCCTGTTGCACAAACTGTTCGGTTTCGCTGTGCCGGACTGGAACCCCGGACAAGAGCACATCGTCTGGCTGATCCGCGTCCCGCGCATGCTGCTCGGCGCGCTGGTGGGCGCCGGCCTGGCGTTGATCGGCGCAGTGCTGCAAGCGGTGACGCGCAACCCGCTGGCGGACCCGCACTTGCTCGGCGTCACCTCCGGCGCGACGTTGGGCGCGGTGATCGTGGTGCTGCATGTCGGGGAAATCGCTGGCTTGCTGACCTTGCCCATCGCGGCTTTTATCGGTGCATTGCTGAGCATGCTGGTGGTGTTGATGATCGCCAGCCGCCACGGTCGCCTCGACAGTGATCGGCTGTTGCTGTGCGGCGTGGCGGTGTCGTTCGTGATGATGGCGATGGCCAATCTGCTGCTGTTCATGGGCGACCATCGAGCCAGTTCGACGGTGATATTCTGGATGCTCGGCGGACTCGGGCTGGCACGCTGGGAATTGCTGGCGGTACCGACAGCCAGTGTGTTGCTCGGGCTGGTTTTACTGCTGGGCATGGCGCGACCATTGAATGCGCTGATGGCCGGTGAGCAGACGGCGGTGACCCTCGGCCTGAATACGCGCACCGTGCGCCTGCGAGTGTTTTTGATCGCGTCATTGATGACCGGCGTGCTCGTGTCGATCAGCGGCTCGATCGGATTTGTCGGGTTGATGGTGCCGCATATCGCACGGCGCCTGGTCGGGGCCGAACACCGAAGAGTGCTGCCGGTGTGCGTGGTGCTCGGCAGTCTGTTTCTGGTCTGGGTCGACGTCGCAGCACGGACGCTGATCGCCCCCGAAGACTTGCCCATCGGTGTTGCCACTGCGGCGATTGGCGGGTTGTTTTTCATCGGTTTGATGCGCCGTCGTTAGCGCCATGTTTAATTAAAACAAACTTCAGAACTGCAGTTATGCCTGGAAAAACCTCGTATTGAGTTAGCGCTTAACAAACTCACTGCCACGGCCATACTCTGCCTCCGCAAGTTTGAACAATAAAACACTCACACACTTCAATGACGATTATTCCTACACTTAAATCGTCATAACTCCCACAAAAGCGGAAAGAGGTAACTATGCTCAAGAAATTCATCGTATCCCTTGCACTTGTTTCAGCGCCCGCATGGGCAGTGCAGCCACCCTTTATTGGCGTTGACTACAGCGGCCAATATCATTGCACCGGACAAGACAGCGACATCGGTGCTGTCCTCGACATGAAGCTCAATGCCGAACAAAGTACCGGCCATCATGGCGCCTATGATTTTACCCTGACGCTGCCCAACAACGCCTGGTTTAACGGGTTTGCTGCCGCCAACTTGAGTACGCTGGCAACTTACTTTGCCCATTCGGATCCGTCGATCAAGGATTACGGCGTCGGGATTGCGAAAATTGGTACAACTTCTGACGGGAAAATTTCATTTACCCAATACTATTACACCCCGGAGTACGAAGGTCGCGGCCATGGTTTTCAAACCTGCATTAAACGCTAAGCTAATGCGCCGCTGACCTTGTGGGAGTAGGCTTGCTCGCGAACGCGGTGTTTCAGTTGCCACTTATGTTGTCTGACACACCCGCTCCCACACTTGATCGATGTTACTCGCCCCAATCTGGCGCACCTCTTCGCACCAACGCGCCAGACGCGATCCTTCATGGTGCGCCAGCAAACCGCTCAACCGTTCTAGAACGACACTTCCATGCCTTTTGCCGACCGGGCACAGCCCTTGCGAAACACGGTCGTGGCGTTCTCGGTGGACGAGGAAGAACTGCGCGGCATCGATACCAAGCCATGGGTGGGCAACCTTGCGGCTTGGAACTACTTCGAATCGGTCGTGCGACGTCGTTAACGCCATTTTTAATTAAAGAGTTTCAAGACTGCATTTACGCCTGGAAAAACCTCGCATTGAGTTAACGCTTAAAAAGTTAACCATCATGTTCATACTCCGCACTCGCGAGTTCAACTATAAAACGCTCGCGCACTTCAATGGCGATTATTCCTACAATTTAATCGCCACAATTCTTACAAGAACGGAAAGAGGCAAGCATGTTCAAGAAACTCATTGCATCCATTGCACTTGTTTCAGCGCCCGCATGGGCAGTGCAACCACCCTTTACTGGCGTTGATTACAGTGGCCGGTATCAATGCACCGGAGTGGACAGCCATATCGGTCCGTTTGAGGGTGTTGTAGAGATGAAGCTCAATGCCAAACAAAGTACCGGTGAACACGGTGCCTACGGTTTTACCCTGACGTTGCTCGACAATTCCCGGTATGACGGATTCGCTGCCGCCAATTTGAGTTCCCTGGCGATTTACTTTGCCCATACGGATCCGTCCCTCAAGGATTACGGTGTCGGGATTGCGAAAATTGCTACAACTTCTGACGGAAAAACTTCATTCACCAAATACTATTACGGCCCGGAGTACGAAGGGGGCGGCCATGGTTTTGAAACCTGCATCAAAAGCTGAGTTGATGCGCCGCTGACCTTGTGGGAGCGGGCTTGCTCGCGAATGCGGTGTTTCAGTTACCATTTATGTTGTCTGACACACCCTCTTCGCGAGCAAGCCCGCTCCCACAGTTGATTTTTGTTGCCCACAAACTCTTCGCCCCAATCTGGCGCAACTCTGCGCACCAACGCGCCGGACGCGATCCTTCATGGTGCGCCTTCAAACTGTTCAACCGCTCTAAAACGACGTTTCCCTGCCTTTTGCCGACCGGGCACAGCCCTTGCAAAACACACCTTCAGTAGTCCGCATCTGCCAACCAAGAAAACTCATAAGTTCATGGAGATCGCACAATGAAGCGTCGCAGTTTGATCAAGGCTTTCACTCTCTCGGCATCCATTGCCGCTATGGGCATGACCTGGACTGTCCAGGCCGCCGAGACCATCAAGGTCGGTATTCTGCATTCGTTGTCCGGGACCATGGCAATCTCAGAAACGTCGTTGAAAGACATGGCGTTGATGACCATTGACGAGATCAACGCCAAGGGCGGCGTCAACGGCAAGATGCTCGAGCCGGTTGTGGTCGACCCGGCCTCGAACTGGCCACTGTTCGCTGAAAAGGGCCGTCAGTTGCTGACTCAGGACAAGGTCGCCGTGGTGTTTGGTTGCTGGACCTCGGTGTCGCGCAAATCGGTATTGCCGGTGTTCGAAGAACTCAACGGCTTGCTGTTCTACCCGGTGCAATACGAAGGTGAAGAAATGTCGCCGAACGTGTTCTACACCGGCGCCGCGCCGAACCAGCAAGCGATCCCTGCCGTTGAATACTTGATGAGCGAAGAAGGCGGCAGCGCCAAGCGCTACTTCCTGCTCGGCACCGATTACGTCTACCCGCGCACCACCAACAAGATCCTGCGTTCGTTCCTGCATTCCAAAGGCGTGGCCGACAAGGACATCGAAGAGGTCTACACGCCGTTCGGTCACAGCGACTATCAAACCATCGTCGCCAACATCAAGAAGTTCTCGGCCGGTGGCAAGACCGCGGTCATCTCCACCGTCAACGGCGATTCCAACGTGCCGTTCTATAAGGAGCTGGCCAACCAGGGCCTGAAGGCCACCGACGTTCCGGTCGTGGCGTTCTCGGTCGGTGAAGAAGAACTGCGTGGCATCGATACCAAGCCACTGGTGGGCAACCTCGCGGCATGGAACTACTTCGAATCGGTGGAGAACCCGGTCAACAAGAAGTTCGTCGACGACTGGAAGGCCTACGCGAAGAAACACAACCTGCCGGGCGCCGACAAAGCGGTGACCAACGACCCGATGGAAGCCACTTACGTCGGTATCCACATGTGGGCGCAAGCGGCGGAAAAAGCCAAATCCACCGACGTCGACAAAGTCCGCGAAGCCCTGGCCGGCCAGACCTTTGCCGCGCCGTCCGGCTACACCCTGACCATGGACAAGACCAATCACCACCTGCACAAGCCGGTGATGATCGGCGAGATCCAGTCTGACGGTCAGTTCAACGTGGTGTGGCAGACCGAAGGGCCGATCCGCGCCCAGCCGTGGAGCCCCTTCATCCCGGGCAACGACAAGAAGCCGGAGTATGCGGTGAAGAGCAACTAAGCCCCGCGATGTTGGGCCCGGACACTCCCGCCGGGCCCGACACAACACCTGTAGGAGCGGGCTTGCCAGCGATGCAAACGATTCGGTGCACCTGATGCTCCGAGCTGATGCCTTCGCCGGCAAGCCGGCTCCTACAGGGTCCGCGCATGACCAGGACGTTAGACATGCCCACCGCCCTTTACCGCTTCATTTTCGCCATCGCCCTGCTGTTGCCGATGGCCACCCACGCCGGCGACGCCGAAGACTTCGTCGCCGCCAATCCCGTGCAGCAAGCCAGGCTGCTGGAGTCTTGGGCCGCGCAGCCCGATCCGGCCCGTATCGAGTTGATCAACGCCCTGCAGCAAGGCGAACTGACCATCGATGGCCAACTGAAAACCCTACGCCTGAACAACCGTCTGCGGGGTCTGATCGATACGGCCCTGGCCAGTCATCAGTTACTCGCTGTCGACGGCAAAATCCGACTGGCCGCCGCCCAGCAATTGCAGAAAAGCGCTAAGCCGGCGCAGTTGAAATTCCTCGATCAGCAACTCGCTGGTGAGCACGACGAAGGTGTCCACGCAGCATTGAGCCTCGCCTTGGCCAACCTGCAACTGGTGGACGCAGATCCGGCCGTGCGCCTCGCTGCTGTGCGCCTGCTCGGCGAAACCGGTGATCCGCTGGCCCGCACTCGCCTCGAAAGCTTGCTCGATCCAGGGGTCGAAACCGACGCCAACGTGCGCACCGCTGCCGAGACCAGCCTCGCCCAGGTCAAACGCAAACTGCTGATCGGCGAGATACTCGGCCAGGCCTTCAGTGGCATGTCACTGGGCTCGATCCTGCTGCTCGCCGCCCTGGGACTGGCGATCACCTTCGGCCTGCTGGGCGTGATCAACATGGCCCACGGCGAGATGCTGATGCTCGGCGCCTACTCGACCTACGTGGTGCAACTGATGTTCCAGCGCTTCGCCCCACAGGCGATCGAGTTCTATCCGCTGATCGCGCTGCCGGTGGCGTTTTTCGTCACCGCGGCCATCGGCATGGCGTTGGAGCGCACGGTGATTCGCCACCTCTACGGCCGTCCACTGGAAACCCTGCTCGCCACCTGGGGCATCAGCCTGATGCTGATCCAGCTGGTGCGCCTGGTGTTCGGCGCGCAGAACGTCGAAGTGGCCAACCCGGCGTGGCTGTCGGGCGGGATTCAGGTGCTGCCCAACCTCGTGCTGCCGTACAACCGCATCGTCATCATTGCTTTTGCCCTGTTTGTGGTGGTGCTTACGTGGCTGCTGCTGAACAAGACCCGCCTGGGTCTGAACGTGCGTGCAGTCACGCAGAACCGCAACATGGCTGCCTGCTGCGGCGTGCCCACCGGGCGTGTGGACATGCTCGCCTTCGGCCTCGGCTCGGGCATTGCCGGCCTCGGTGGCGTGGCCCTGAGCCAGATCGGCAACGTCGGCCCGGACCTCGGCCAGAGCTACATCATCGACTCGTTCCTGGTGGTGGTGCTCGGCGGTGTCGGCCAATTGGCCGGTAGCGTGCTGGCCGCATTCGGTCTAGGCATCGCCAACAAGATTCTCGAGCCGCAGATCGGTGCCGTGCTCGGCAAAATCCTCATCCTCGCGCTGATCATTCTGTTCATCCAGAAACGTCCGCAAGGCCTCTTCGCGCTCAAAGGACGGGTGATCGACTGATGAACCAGCCCCTGATGCTCACGGCCACGCAAAAGGCCGGCCCGAAAGTCACGATTGCCGTCGGTGTGGTGATCCTCGTTCTGTTGCTGGCGCTGCCACTGCTGTCGCTGTTACCGGCGGACAGTACGCTGCACGTCTCCGCCTACACGCTGACGCTGGTGGGCAAGATTCTTTGCTACGCCATCGTCGCCCTGGCGCTCGATCTGGTCTGGGGTTATGCCGGCCTGCTGTCCCTCGGTCACGGCCTGTTCTTCGCCCTCGGTGGTTATGCCATGGGCATGTACCTGATGCGCCAGGCCTCGGGCGATGGCTTGCCGGCGTTCATGACGTTCCTGTCGTGGACCGAGCTGCCGTGGTTCTGGACCGGCACCAGCAGCTTCCTCTGGACCTTGTGCCTGGTAGTACTGGCGCCGGGGTTGCTGGCGTTGGTGTTCGGGTTCTTCGCCTTCCGTTCGCGGATCAAGGGCGTGTATTTCTCGATCATGACCCAGGCCCTGACCTTCGCCGGCATGCTGCTGTTTTTCCGCAACGAAACCGGCTTCGGCGGCAACAACGGCTTCACCAATTTCCGCACGATTCTTGGTTTTGGCATCACCGAACCGGGCACCCGCGCGGTGCTGTTTTTCGCCACGGTGCTGTTGCTGGTGGCGAGCCTGTACATCGGCTGGCGCCTGGCGCAAAGCAAATTCGGCCGGGTGTTGACCGCGCTGCGCGATGCGGAGAACCGCCTGATGTTCTGCGGCTATGACCCGCGCGGATTCAAGTTGTTTGTCTGGGTCTTGAGCGCGGTGTTGTGCGGCCTCGCCGGTGCGCTGTACGTGCCGCAAGTGGGAATCATCAACCCGAGCGAGATGTCGCCGACCAACTCTATCGAGGCAGCCGTCTGGGTCGCGCTTGGCGGTCGCGGCACCTTGATCGGTCCGTTGCTCGGTGCCGGTGTGGTCAACGGCATGAAGAGCTGGTTCACCGTGGCATTCCCCGAGTACTGGCTGTTCTTCCTCGGCGCGCTGTTCATCGTCGTGACCCTGTATTTGCCCAAGGGCGTGATCGGCCTGTTGAAGAAAAGAGGTGAGCAATGAGAGTCACTGCAACCGCTGAATTCATGCTCGAACCGGCGTTCTTTCCTGTGGAACCGAACAAGGACGCCGGCAGCAGCCGCGATGCCATCGGCCTTGGCCAACGCGTCGGGCCAGGCCTGAACACGCGCCACGGCACCATCCTGACCCTGGAAGACATCAGCGTCAGCTTCGACGGTTTCCGCGCGCTGAACAATCTGAACCTGTACATCGGCGTCGGCGAGTTGCGCTGCATCATCGGCCCCAATGGTGCGGGCAAGACCACGCTGATGGACGTGATCACCGGCAAGACCCGTCCCAGTCACGGCAAGGCCTGGTTCGGCGAAACCCTGGACCTGACGCAAATGAGCGAAGTGCAGATCGCCCAGTCCGGCATCGGTCGCAAGTTCCAGAAGCCGACGGTGTTCGAAGCCTTGAGTGTGTTCGAGAACCTGGAACTGGCACAGAAAACCGACAAGTCGGTGTGGGCCAGCCTGCGGGCACGCTTGAGCGGCGAGCAAAAAGACCGCATCGCCGAAGTGCTCGAAACCATTCGCCTGACCTCGTCGGTCAATCGCCCGGCCGGCCTGCTGTCCCACGGGCAGAAGCAGTTCCTGGAGATCGGCATGCTGCTGATGCAGGACCCGCAATTGCTGCTGCTCGACGAACCGGTCGCGGGCATGACCGACGCCGAGACCGAGTTCACCGCCGAACTGTTCAAGCGCCTGGCTGGCAAGCACTCGCTGATGGTGGTGGAACATGACATGGGCTTTGTCGGATCGATTGCCGACCACGTCACGGTGCTCCATCAGGGCAGCGTGCTGGCGGAAGGATCGCTGGAGCAGGTGCAGGACAACGAGCGGGTGATCGAGGTTTATCTCGGTCGTTAATCTGCAAATACATACCCCTGTAGGAGCCGGCTTGCCGGCGATAGCGGTGGGTCAGGCAATATTGTTGGTGGCTGGTACGCCGCCATCGCCAGCAAGCCGGCTCCTACAGAGGCGGAGAGGAATTCGAACATGCTGCAAATCGAAAAACTGCACCAGTACTACGGCGGTAGCCACATCCTGCGCGGCCTGACGTTTGACGTGAAGGTCGGCGAAGTCACCTGCCTGCTCGGCCGCAACGGCGTGGGCAAGACCACCCTGCTCAAATGCCTTATGGGCCTGTTGCCGGCCAAGGAAGGCGCGGTGAACTGGGAAGGCAAACCGATCACCACGTTCAAGCCGCACCAACGCGTGCATGCCGGCATCGCCTACGTGCCGCAAGGCCGGGAAATCTTCGGCCGCCTGACCGTGGAAGAAAACCTGCTGATGGGACTTTCACGTTTCCCGGGCAGCGAAGCCAAGGAAGTGCCGGCGTTCATCTACGAATTGTTCCCAGTGCTGCTACAAATGAAACAGCGGCGCGGCGGCGATCTGTCCGGTGGCCAGCAACAGCAATTGGCGATTGGCCGAGCGCTGGCCAGCCGCCCTCGCCTGTTGATCCTCGACGAGCCCACCGAAGGCATCCAGCCGTCGGTGATCAAAGAGATCGGCGCCGTGATCAAGAAGCTCGCGGCCCGGGGCGATATGGCGATTTTACTGGTGGAGCAGTTCTACGACTTCGCCGCCGAACTGGCCGATCAATACCTGGTGATGTCCCGGGGCGAGATCGTGCAACAGGGCCGCGGTGAAAACATGGAAGCCGAGGGTGTGCGCGGGTTGGTCACGATCTGAGCCGTTATCTATCAGCGCTCATTCAGGGTCCGGGGTGATGCGGCTTGTCCCTGCATAGGGCAACCATCCAGAACCCACAACGCCGCCAACATCCCAGAGCGGGCTGCTGTTTTCGACCGTCAGCACGCCCGTTACGGCAACACTCAAGACAAAATCCTTAGCGCTCAGATGTCCACCCAGCAAGAGCTTATCGATGTTGGCGCCCATCGCCCCTTCGGTCTTGATAACCCAGGCTTCGGCTTCAGAAAACGTGCTGTGGTACTTCAGCAATGCACCATCCGGGGTCTGGAGGAACACCGAATAACCCAAGGAGCTGTCCACCAACCTTGATTCCCGAGCCTGCTGGACACTGAATACCAATTGCTGGGGCGAGAAAAACTGTCGATACAGGTCAGCGTCTTTTTCCGGTAGTGGCGTCGCCAACCGCTCTGGCCCCAGATACATACCTGCCAACGTCTGATTGTCTGGCAACAGAAAACCGTCTGGAATGGCTGGAAACACCTGCTCGATGGCCAACAGTCCATCAGGTCGGTGGAGCGGCAATGTCGCGATGTATTCCTCACGGTCGTGGCGTTTGAGAATAAACCCTACGCGCTGGTGTTCCGCTATCGCTGGCACACGACGCAAGGCATCGTTCAACGCAGAGGCCGGGTCTTCAAAAACCGACGTATAGAACGGTTGGAGAGTGGGAGGTCCGGGTATGGCCGGTTGGAAGGGAATCCATTCAGAAGTGATGCGGCCGCGAAACCCACCCCAGACCGTGCCTGGATCAAGGACACGAATCTGGCCGATGGCCGCAATCCTCCTGACCCGATCTTCGGGGGGCGGCCCCATAAGGTATATGGGGCTATAGGGTGAGTCCGGCGGATTGATGGAGTAAGCCACCAGAGAACCAGATGGACCTGAAACATAACTGTGTTTAAAGAAATCTCTCTGATTGAACGCAGTATGGAGATCGGGTAACGAAGGGAGCGAATTTAACAGTTTGACCTGTCCCTCGTTGAAGGTGCGGTAATTCTTGGCAATCCACTCGGAAATGTCCGGGTGGCTATGGCATTTGCCCACGCAAAGATATCCCGCTGGATGACTGATCGTTCGGGTAACTCGGTCGTAAGAAAGCAAACGCTCAAAATCAAAAGTGTTCGTCTCATCCTGTATGGGGGTAGTCGCGACAAACTTGCCATCCGGGCGCTGCAAAATCAGTGAACCGCTCTCTCTGTCAGTCACGCGCTCATGCTGGTGAAACCAATTCGCAGCATCGTCTGCGCAAATAAAGGGTTGGCTAACGGGTGGCAACACCGGCGCAGTCGTCGGTGGTTGTTCATGCGGTGGTTGTTCACGTTGCTCAAGTAATTCGCGTGCATTTTCACGATCTGTATCGGTAGTCATCAAGAAACTCCAGGTTGTTCGGTCGCCCCGCAGAAAGAGGAAGCGCACGCCAGGATCCTGAGTTTTCCGGGGGCACGGATGGCGGTACATATGTATGTCTGGAAAGACGAGCGAAGCACCAATTTGTTGCGCAACATTTCATGGCGCGCCTCTTGTTGGTGCACCGAGCCACGCAATAGCTGTGTCCTGCCGGGGGATACCTTGCGGCACAGCCTTTGCAAACATCCTGATGAGCTCACGATAAGCACTGACTATGACCCTTCCCGCTTCCGGCGCCTTGTTCACTCCCAGTTGGCACGCCGAACTGGAACTGGGCTATGCCCGGTTCGACAACACCACGCGCCCAGTCCAGCGCCGTCACAAGGGTCCGTTGCGGGTACAAAAACACCTTTATGCCGAAGGGCCAGAAGTCTGCCAGCACATCATTGTCCACCCGCCCGGCGGGATTGCCGGTGGCGATCGGCTGGACATCTCGGCCAGCGTCGAGGGCGATGCCTGGGCACAAATCACCAGCCCCGGCGCGGCCAAGTGGTATCGCGCTGCCGGCCCGGCCTATCAGCAGTTGCACTTGAAGGTGGCGGCCGGCGCGACACTGGAATGGCTGCCCCAGGAAACGATCATTTTCAGCGCGGCCCAGGCACAGCTCAGTACCTGCATCGACCTTGAGGGCGATGCGCGACTGTTCTACTGGGACGTCGTGGCCCTGGGCCGGCCAGCCAGCGGCGAGCGCTTCGATCTTGGGCACTTCCAGGCGCAACTGGACATCCGCCGCGACGGCCAGTTGCTCTGGCATGAACGCCAGCGCATTGTCGGGGCGGACGGTTTGCTTGATTCGCCCATCGGGCTCGACGGGCAACCGGTGTTTGCGACGTTGTTGGTGACGGGTGAAATTGATAGCGAGCTGCTGGAAACCTGCCGCACGCTGCCCAACGATGTGCGCGGGGATCTGACTCAGTTACCGGGCTTACTGGTTGCACGGTGCCTGGCGAGTGAAGCGCTGTTGGCGCGGGGGTGGCTTATCGATTTGTGGCGGTTGCTTAGGCCCGCGTTGCTTGGTCGCGAAGCAATACCTCCAAGAATATGGAACACCTGACACCGATCCCTGTAGGACCTGGCTTGCCAGCGAAGGCGTACTTGCCGACGCCAAAGGCATCGCTGGCAAGCCAGCTCCTACAGGGTCGGTATTAACAGATCCAACACTTTTTAATCTGCCCAGATGGATGTCTACAATGGACCTGACCCCACGCGAAAAAGACAAGCTGCTGATCTTCACCGCCGGCCTGGTGGCCGAGCGGCGTTTGGCTCGCGGCGTGAAACTCAACTACCCGGAGGCCATGGCCTACATCTCCGCGGCACTGCTCGAGGGCGCCCGCGATGGCCAGACCGTGGCCGACCTGATGCACTTGGGCACCACCCTGCTGACCCGCGAACAGGTGATGGAAGGCATCCCGGAAATGATCCCGGAAATCCAGGTCGAGGCCACCTTTCCCGACGGCACCAAACTGGTCACCGTCCACCAACCCATCGCCTGAGGCCGCGCCATGACTTACCACATCCGCGATGCCGTGCATGCCGATCTACCGGCCATCCGTGACATCTACAACGACGCGGTGCTCAACACCACGGCGATCTGGAACGAACAGGCGGTCGACCTCGGCAACCGCCAGGCCTGGTTCAGCGCCCGGCAGTCCCAGGCCTATCCGATCCTGGTGATCGTTGATGTCGACAACACGGTGCTCGGCTACGCCTCGTTCGGCGACTGGCGGCCTTTCGACGGTTTCCGTCACACCGTCGAACATTCGGTTTATGTGCGCAGCGACCAACGCGGCAACGGCCTCGGCCCGAAACTGATGGACGTGCTGATCGAACGCGCCAGGGGCTGCGGCAAACACGTGATGGTCGCGGCCATTGAAAGCGGTAACGCTGCCTCGATCCGTCTGCATGAACGCGTCGGCTTCATCACCACCGGGCAGATGCCCCAGGTGGGCACCAAGTTCGGCCGCTGGCTGGACCTGACATTCATGCAACTGACCCTCAACCCAGGCGCCGAGCCGCCAAGCGCCCACAAGGAGTAATGCCCGATGAACGCCGCTCAACTGCGACGCGTCAACGTTGAAAGCTTTGCGCATTATCGCCAGGGCCTGATCGACCTGCTGCTCGATGCCGTCGGCTACGGCGCCAGTGTCGGCTTCATGGCTGACCTTGATGCGACTCAGGCCCACGCCTATTTCGATGAGGTCCAGGACAACCTCAACAAGGGCAACGTGCTGCTGTGGGTGGTGGTCAAGGACGAGCAGGTGCAGGCCAGCGTGCAACTGGGCCTGTGCCAGAAAGCCAACGGCCTGAACCGCGCCGAAGTGCAGAAACTGCTGGTGCGTGAACATGCGCGGCGGCGCGGCCTGGGCCAGCAACTGATGAGCTCCCTGGAGGCGGCCGCCCTGCAGTACAAGCGCGGCATGCTCTTCCTCGACACCGAGGCCGGCTCGCCCGCCGAAGATTTCTATCAATCGCTGGGCTATACCCGCGCCGGTGAAATCCCCGACTACGCCTGCGACCCGAGCGGCCGCTACAAGCCGACCGCCCTCTACTACAAGATCCTCCAGGGAGCCCACTGATGATTCCCGGTGAATACCAGATCGAACCCGGCGAAATCGAGCTCAACGTCGGCCGGCGCACGATCAGCCTGAAGGTGGCCAATAGCGGCGACCGGCCGATCCAGGTCGGTTCGCACTACCACTTTTTCGAAACCAACGACGCGCTGACATTTGACCGCGCCGCCAGTCGTGGCATGCGCCTGAACATCCCTGCCGGAACGGCCGTGCGCTTCGAACCGGGGCAGAGCCGCGAGGTGGAGTTGGTGGATTTGGCGGGGCATCGTCGGGTGTTCGGGTTTGCCGGCAGGATTATGGGTGACCTCTGAGTCATGCGGTGTCCCTATTGACGCCTTCGCGAGCAAGCCCGCTCCCATAGGGGAATGCATTCCAAATGTGGGAGCGGGCTTGCTCGCGAATCTGTGAGCGAAGCGAACAGTCTCAAATTCAATTGAATCTCAAGGCGAACGAATGAAGATTTCCCGTCAAGCCTACGCCGACATGTTCGGCCCCACCGTCGGTGACAAGGTGCGCCTGGCCGATACCGAGTTGTGGATCGAAGTGGAACAGGACTTCACCACCTACGGCGAAGAAGTGAAGTTCGGTGGCGGTAAAGTCATCCGTGACGGCCAGGGGCAGAGTCAGTTGCTGGCCGCCGAGGTGGTCGACACCCTGATCACCAATGCGCTGATCATCGACCACTGGGGTATCGTCAAGGCCGACGTCGGTCTCAAGGATGGGCGTATCGCCGCCATCGGCAAGGCCGGCAACCCGGACATCCAGCCCAACGTCACCATCGCCATCGGCGCCAGCACCGAAGTCATCGCGGGCGAAGGCATGATCCTCACCGCCGGTGGCATCGACACGCACATCCACTTCATCTGCCCGCAGCAGATCGAAGAGGCATTGATGAGCGGCGTCACCACCATGATCGGCGGCGGCACCGGACCGGCCACCGGCACCAATGCGACCACCTGCACCTCGGGGCCGTGGCACCTGGCGCGCATGCTTCAGGCTGCCGATGCGTTTCCGATGAACATCGGCCTCACCGGCAAGGGTAACGCCAGCCTGCCGGAACCGTTGATCGAACAGGTCAAGGCCGGTGCCATCGGCCTCAAGCTCCACGAAGACTGGGGCACCACCCCGGCAAGCATCGACAACTGCCTGAGCGTGGCCGACCGGTTCGACGTGCAGGTGGCGATCCACACCGACACCCTCAACGAATCCGGTTTCGTCGAAACCACCCTCGCCGCCTTCAAGGGCCGCACCATTCACACCTATCACACCGAAGGGGCCGGTGGCGGGCACGCGCCGGACATCATCAAGGCCTGCGGGTTTGCCAACGTGCTGCCGAGTTCGACCAACCCGACCCGGCCGTTCACCCGCAACACCATCGACGAACACCTCGACATGCTGATGGTCTGCCACCACCTCGACCCGAGCATTGCCGAAGACGTTGCCTTCGCCGAGAGCCGCATCCGCCGCGAGACGATTGCCGCCGAAGACATCCTCCACGACCTCGGCGCGTTCTCGATGATCAGCTCCGACAGCCAGGCCATGGGCCGCGTCGGCGAAGTCATCACCCGCACCTGGCAGACCGCCGACAAAATGAAAAAACAGCGTGGACCGCTGCCCGGCGATGGCGCCGGCAACGACAACTTCCGCGCCAAGCGCTACATCGCCAAGTACACCATCAACCCGGCGATCACCCACGGCATCAGTCATGAAGTGGGTTCGGTAGAAGTGGGCAAATGGGCGGACCTGGTGCTCTGGCGCCCGGCATTTTTCGGCGTGAAACCGACGCTGATTCTCAAGGGCGGTGCCATTGCGGCCAGCCTGATGGGCGACGCCAACGCCTCGATTCCGACACCGCAACCGGTGCACTACCGTCCGATGTTCGCCAGCTTCGGCGGCTCGCTGCACGCCACCAGCATGACCTTCATCAGCCAGGCCGCACAGGATGCAGGCTTGCCCGAGGCGCTGGGTTTGAAGAAGAAAATCGCCGTGGCCAAAGGCTGCCGCGACGTGCAGAAAACCGACCTGATCCACAACGATTACCTGCCGAAAATCGACGTCGATCCGCAGACCTATCAGGTCAAGGCCGACGGCGTGTTGCTGTGGTGCGAGCCGGCAGACACCTTGCCAATGGCCCAGCGTTATTTCCTGTTCTGAAGCTTTGTTGCGCCATACACAAAGGCCTCGCACACAGTGTGTCGAGGCCTTTGCCTTGCTTGTGGTTATTGAGTGGATAAAATCCGCAGCCGGTCCAGTTTGGCGCGAATCATCGCTTCTCGGGTCAACGTTTTCAGTTGCTCCGTGATTCGCCCGTCGATGTCATTCAAGGCTTGAAAATACGCCTCGTCCGTCATGATCTGGCCATCCGCGAAATCACTTTCACTTTTGCCCAGTTCGCGGCAAAGCGCTGTTATTTCTACCTCCACATCCGCTTTTTCCTTTGCCGTGAGCCGTGCGCCTTCGGCCCTGCGCTGCAACGCATCCTGCAAATCGGTGGTGGCATCGATCTGGTGTTTCAAGCCATTCAATTCCTCGCGGTAAGTCGACTCCAGCCAGGTTTTCCAGAGTGGTTGCTCGAAGATCCGTTCGATCAGCAGATCACCCTCCTCCAACGCCTTGATCCGCTGGAACGCTGCCTCGATCAACTCTTTGCTGACCTCGGCGATACCACGAAACTGCATGCCCCGAGCCTGCCATGGCAAATCCAGGCGCTCAGCCAGATCGGTCATGTAGGCCAGGTGCACTTCCACTTCATCGATAGTGCCGGTCACCTCGCCATCGGCGCCGGTCCGACGCAGCTGCTCTCCCTTCGCCAACCGCTCGGACACCCGGTGACGGGCGATGGCGCCGAGTTCATCGAGCCGGGATTTGCCCAGGGCCAATTCCAGCAATTGTGTTTCGATCAAGTCCGCTCGCTCCAGGGCGTAAGCTTCGTGGACCAACACCTGCACGCCCATGGCGTTGAACAGCTGCGTGCCGCCATCCACGCATCGGGCGGGAACTGCAGCTTCGCCGAACAGATTGACTCGAAGTTCAGTGTCGCTGGCCATGGCCTCAAGCATGCGCCAGACCTTGGCCGTCAGTTCCGTTTGATAGGTGCCGCCGGCCTTGAAGTCGGCGGACTCGGTGAGCCTGCGGACTTCGTTGAAAAACGGCACCGAATCGAACTCATCCTCGACTGCGTTCCAGGCTTGCTGTTTTTCCTGCCATTGCCGCTCGGTCATGCCCGCCGCCCAGTCCGAACTGTCGAGCACGCCACGGGGCGGATAAGGACGCTCCGGGTCCATGCCGACCGACTCGATGTAAGACTTCAGGATGTCGAGGTTTTCCGCCGAGATCCACTCTGGCTCACGGCTGATCACCGTGCGTGCCAGCAACTCGGCGCGAAACGATCCGGGTGCAACTTCCGGTATCCGGCTGATGGGATTGCGGCTCAGTTCAATGAAAATACTGCGTGGCCGCGATTGAGCAAACAGCCCGACAGGCCAAGTGTCCAGACCGGCATCAGTCAACACCAGCACCTGCAAATGCGGCATCCGACTGACATCCGGTATGAGCTTCAATGGATTGCCGCGCAGCCCCAACGCCCTCAAGCGCGTCAGATTCTTCAGACGATCCACCGCCAGTACATCCAGTTCAATGCGGTTGTTGTTGAGGGACAGATCGGTGAGATGACGCATGTCCTTCAGCACTTGCGGAACGGCCGTCAGCAGATTGTCTTGCAGGTTGAGATAGCGCACTTGGCGGAACGAATCGAGAAAAGGCATGTGCTCGACACCGAGCCCGCAGTTGCGCATGGTCAGGCTGGTAACGTGACTGAAGTCGGCCTCCAGCCTGGGCAGCGTCTCCAGATGCCGGCCCAAGTGAGCAATGTTGTCCAGCACCAAGGCTTGCGGCCGCATTATCCCCGCAATCTGTACCCCTTCCGGTCCCGTTCGCTGCAAGCACTGCCTGAGCGCCGCGTAAAACCTGTTTCGCGAAACCCACTCCGCAACACCCGCCGGGGAGAACCGAAAGGAGGCCGTCGGTGAGTTCATCCAGCGTTGCATGTCACGGTTGAATTGATTGAACGCGCTCTCCCGAGCGGTGAGGTTAGCCTCCACCGATCCATCGTTCTGACTGAACTGCGTCAGTCGCGTTTCAATTTCTTCATCTGTAAAACCCGGATGTAACGCACGCAGCCGATGTCGATATCCCCGCCCTCGCGGCACCTGTCGTGCGTAGCCGGGCATGCCGCCACGCAGACGCATGGCCTTTGGGTCGAAGGCCGGTTTGACGTTGGGGTTGTCCCGCAGGACGGGCTCGAACAGCGAACGCTCCAGTGGCCGGGACCTGATCGCTTGCTCAAGCCTCGAGCCTTCGTGGATCTCGAAGCCCAGGGCCTTGCGCGGCGAGTCGGGCAAGGCGTGCAGGACCGACGCATAAAAATCGTCGGCGCCGTGCAGTTGTTGATCTTGCGCGTCACGCGCCTCGTAGCGCCCGTCCTCAGCCAGCACCAGGACCTTGCGCACCGATGCATCCTCCGCACCGATACTGTCCTTCAATACGCCGTTCAAACCGTACTCGCGAACTTCCAGGCGCAGGTCCGACGGCCAACCCGGCAGGGTTTCCAATGAGTGCAATTGCAAGTGCAGGGTATCGCTGTTGTGCAGCGCGTCGAGGTAAAGGCCCTCATAGGCCCGCGTCACGCGCAGTTGCTCTGAGGCTTCCCGGGCTTGTTGGGCGAGCCTCAGGGGCACGCGCTTTTTCTCCGCCAGATACTTCACATCCGACGGGTCTGCGCGCTGTAGAAGTTCTTGCGCCTGACGGGTCGAGAGTTCGGCCCAGTCGTTCTTGAGCAGGTTCACTGACGAGTCTGTCGAGCGCGTACGGCGCAAGTACAGCAAATCGAACAGGCGCTTTTTCTGCCCTCGTGCGTGCTCGGCGAAACGATCGCGCAGGGCCTCGATCCGCGCTTCCCGATCACTGGAATACCATTCCCCCAACATTTCACGCAGCGCCTGTTCATCAAGAAACTCGACCACACGCTCGGGCAGCTTGCCGCCAAGCAGCTCCTCCCAGGTCAACTGCAACGCATTCACCGCTGTCGCATCGGCAAAGCCTTCCTTGATCCTTGCACCTTGCAGCCCTGGCTTCTCGAACACCTCGATGGCTTTGTCGCCTGGCCAGCCCGGCAACTCCGTCATGAAACGCACAGCACAATCGGCCCATTCCTCGCCCACCCGGTTGCCCAGGATCTCGTCCACGCAGCCCGCCGCATCGACATCGGCCCTGTAGCGCGTGAGTGTGTCGCCAAGCAGCGCGGGCGGGGTTTCATGATCGACATGCAGCCTGCGCAGTGCATTTTCATGCACGCCACTGGCGGTCAGGATCTGCTCCAGGGCCTCATCGGAGATCCCGTCCACCGAAGCGCCCAGCCGCCTGAGCAACTGGCGCTTGTCCCATTCGAGTGGCTGGTCGAGTTCGGTCTTCCAGGTGCCGGCGCCATTGTGTTCCAGCAGCGGCTGATAAGTGTCGGCGCGGGTCGGGTGTTGCAAACGATGCTCGCCGGTGCCCGGGTCTTGCTTGACCCCATAGCATTTGTCATCAAGGCGCAGCAGGTCCTGATCCTGATGTCGATACAGCCCTTGATCGCCGGCCTGTGCCTCTTCAGGCAACACGATTGGTTGCTCATAAGGGCCGAGGTCCGGGTTCCATAATCGCGTCTTGCCGCCAACCTCTACGGGCTTGAGGCCCTCGACAAATGACGAAACCTTGACTGGCGCGACACTGGCGCCCGGCAACACATGGCCGGCCCCCATGAGCGCCAATTGCGCGAAGTTGATCAATACCCCGTTGAAGTAGGCAGAGGCTTCTTCTTTGTCACCCTTGCTCCAGTCCTCGACCCCTTCGGCCACCTCGGCGAGCATCTGCGCGACCATGATGCCGAGCATGGCTTCACCCAGGCCGGGGACCAGCATTGCGGCAAAATTGAACACATTCCAGCCGATTGAAAGGTAACTGGTCAGGCGCTTGAAGCGTGCGTTGGCATCCTCGTCGTCGGTTGGTACGGCAATCAGCCGGGCATCGGCGATGGCCTTGTCGCGCCGCTCCAGAAACAGCGTGACCCACAGATCATCCGCGATCTGGTTAGTGACCGGTTCCGCATCGGGATTTTCGACCGCTGTTTCACGCCACCACGGGCCCATGTCCAGCGGTTCGCGCTCATGCCAGGTGACGGTCGTCAGACGCTCTTTGACCCGGGTGAAAAACAGCCCTTTGTCCTTTTGCGCCACAAAGCGGCTGAAAAAGGACTGGTAATCCGTACTTCTCAACTGCCCCAGGAGCACCTTCATGAACGCGGTGAGCGAGGGATACTCCTTCAAGGGATGGTCTGGATCGTCCGGGACATAGGCGATCAATGGGCCGCTCAATCGGCTCTGCTTAAATATATCTTCGCGGCGCAACAGCTCATCGCTCAAACCTTGCGGCCCATTGGCAAAGAAGGCCTGCAGCAGTTTGAATTTGTCGTATTCCTGGCCTGGCAGAACAGGGATGCGGCGCGACCAGTTTATCCAGAAGCTCAACAGGGTCGGCGTCAACGCTTTAACTTCGCGCTCTATTTGCGATGGATCGCTGACCGCACTGAACAACACAATACCGGTCAATCGACAGCCCATCAGCGACAACCGATGACACTGCAAAGGCAGCTCGTACAGCGTGATGTTTGGCTGCCCCTCACGCATCTGCCCCAGTTTGCCGTAGGCATGATCACTGATGTCTCCCTTCAAACGGGCAATCAGTGCGGCCACATGAAAGGCGGCCTTTTCACTGGTGACCGAATCCTTTTGCAGGGTTTTTCGTGCCTTTTCGGTACCAGGCGACAAAACGGACTTGATGTGCCGTTGGTATTGCCCGCCGATGTCGAGGCTGCGGCACAGGGTTGCAAACGCCGGGAGGCTGATGGCCGGTTCAAGGCTGAGACTGCCCTGATTGTCCTTGCGGTAAATACCGGAACTGTTTCGAAACGCACCTTCGGCGGTTTCAGCTTCCTCAAAGTTGTGCAGCGCCGCCTCCAGTAATGTGGACTGCCGGACACGGCTGGCACCGATGTCGATGACGAAGCCGATGGTGCTGGGCACTTCGAGCTGTACAGTCAGTTCGCTGATTCGTTCGACCGATGGGTAATTCGCCTGCAATTTCTCACTGACCAGCGGTTCGGCGAAGGCCTGGATGTCGTCCTGCAAGTTACCCAGGGTCTTGTCCAGTACGCCTTGTGCACGCCAGCGCTCGTCGATCAATTGCTTCAGGTACTGGCGGTCAATGACCCGTGCTCCGCTGAACCAATCTGGAATCGCGGGCTTGCGGGTTTCGAGGGATTTCAGCCTGGCTAGCGGGGCATTTTTTATGGCGCCCGGTATCGCGTCAAACACACGGCGAAAATGCACGCCGTTGTGTTCGCCGCCCGCGGCTTCAATCGTTTGCTGTGAATGGCTTCCATGCAATTCAGACACTGCTTCATCACCTTGATGGCTGGATGGGAGCCCACAGGTTCAACAACTTTGCCCTCAAACAAAAGTGCAAAAAACGGTTGGACCAGCCCTCGAAAAGGGCTCCCATCGTTCGAAAATCAAAGAGCCTTCAACACATAAGTACCGCCATGGAGGCGTTGGTTTATGCCACGGCATGAGCGGTCGTGTTTTTTCCGGCAAAGGGACTACTATTCGATTCGCTGCCCCCGATTCATGCCCAGGTAACCGCCATGCGTCTTTCCGAATTCATCGTGTCGCACGTTGATCGCATCGTCGATGAGTGGGAGCTGTTTGCCGAAACCATCACTCCGGCCGCCGAGACCATGGACAGCGTCGCCTTGCGCGACCATGCCCGGTCGATCCTGCTGGCCGCGGCCCGGGACATGTGCAAACCCCAGACACCCTCCGAACAAGCGGCCAAGGCACGCGGTGAAGGGCCGGAAAAAACCCCGAGCCTGAACGAGGCCGGGGCCAGCCATGGCGAATTGCGCCATACCGTGGGTTTTGACCTGGTGCAGATGACCAGTGAATTCCGTCATTTGCGCGCCTGCGTCATCCGCCTGTGGGTCAACAGCCTGCAATCGCCTGACTTGGCCTACTTCCAGGACATGATCCGTTTCAACGAAGCCATCGACGAAGCGCTCGCCGAGTCCACCGCCACCTACGCCGAAATGGTCAATCGCTCGCGGGATATCTTTCTGGCGATCCTCGGCCATGACCTGCGTGCGCCGTTGCAAGCGGTGAGCATGTCCACCGAATTACTCCTGCGCAAAGCCGCCCTCGAGGGTGATGCACTCAAGTGCGCGATCAATATCCAGCGCAGTACCGGGCACCTGGCGGTGATGGTTGGGGATTTGCTGGAACTGGTGCGTAGCCGCCTGAGCAAGCGCCTGCCGATCGAACCGGCGCCCATGGACATGGCCGATGCGGCACGGGAAGCGATTGCCCGGGCGTGCGCCGGTCAACCGGAATGCGATCCGACCCTGGATGTACAGGGTGACACCCGCGGCACCTGGGACCCGCGCCGGCTGGATCAGATGCTGCAAAACCTGATCGGCAATGCCTTGCAGCATGGTTCCAGCAAACGTGAAGTGAAGCTATGCCTCAAGGGCGAGGCCGACAGCATTCGACTGACCGTGCACAACGATGGCGTCCCGATTCCCACCGATGCGATCCCGACCATTTTCGACCCGCTGGTGCGCAGTGCCAGCGAAGAACTCGGTGAGCCCACGACCAGCCTTGGCTTGGGGCTGTTTATCGTCAAGGAAGTGGTCGACGCCCATCAGGGGACGATTGAAGTCAGCTCCAGCGAGATGGATGGCACGATGTTTACCGTGGTGTTGCCGAGGAAGGTGTGAGGTCGGGAGACTGCGTTATCGTTCTTCGCGAGCAAGCCCGCTCCCACATTTGAAATGCATTCCCCTGTGGGAGCGGACTTGCTCGCGAAATCGGCCTGACAGGCCCTGCAAAAGCCACAGCATACCTACTCGACCACCAGCCGCCCCAACCGCTGCTTCAACATCCGGTTCTCGGCCCGCAGTTGCTGGACTTCCTCAAGCAGGTCCAGCGCCAGGGCGACGCCTTCCCATTCCAGGTCAAGGTCGCGCCGCAGCTTGGCGGCGCGCTTGGCCAGGGTCAGCTCGTAGTCGTTGAAAACCCAGTCCTTGGGCTGAGCGCCCTGAGGTTCGAGGATGCCGTGTTCGACGATTTCGATCACGTAGACGTCCGACAGCTCGGTCGCCTCACAGAATTCTGCCATGTCCAGTTGAACGATCAGGGGACTGCTCATTGTCAGTGACTCCTTGGTTCTAAGGGATCAAAAATTCTCACGCGGATCGAATGCCGCTTTTTTCGCCAGCTCCTGCCACAGGGCCTTGGTGTCTTCGTCGGACTTCTTCGGCATCACGGCCTTCAGTTGCACGAACAGGTAACCGCGCTCACCGGCCTTGTTCATCAGGCCGTGGCCCTTGGCGCGCATGCGCTGGCCGTTCTGGCTGCCGGCCGGGACCTTGAGGTTGATCTTGCCGGTCAGGGTCGGCACGGCGACTTCAGCACCCAGCGCCAGCTCCCACGGAGCCAATGGCAAGGTGATGATCAGGTTCTCGCCTTCGACGTCGAATTTCGGGTGCGGTGCGAAACGGATCGTCAGGTACAGGTCGCCATTGGCCCCGCCACCCACACCCGGAGCGCCCTGCCCCTTGAGGCGAATGCGCTCGCCGTCGGTCACGCCGGCGGGAATCTTCACGTTCAGGCTCTTGCTGGTGTTGCTCACATGCTGGCCGGCCGCGTTGTACTGCGGTACCTGGAAGGTGACCTTCTTCGATTCGGTCGACAGTGTTTCTTCGAGAAAAACCCCAAGTTCCATTTCCACGTCCTGCCCTCGACGTCCGGTGCTGCGACGCGACTGTTCTCCACCACCAAAGCCTGGCCCACGGTTGCCGAATATCGAACTGAAAAAGTCCGAGAAATCGCCCGTGTCCTGGCCGCCACCACCGAAACCACTACGGCTCTGCCAGCCTGGTGGTCCCTGGAACGGCTGGCCGTGCTGGCCATAGCGGCGCAAATCATCGTATTCGGCGCGTTTGTCGGCGCTTTTCAACGCTTCATAGGCTTCCGAGGCGTCCTTGAACTTGGACTCGGCATCCTTTTCCTTGCTGACGTCGGGGTGGTATTTGCGCGCCAGCTTGCGATAGGCGGCCTTGATCGCCTTATCGTCTGCGGTCGGTTCCACACCGAGAATCTTGTAATAGTCTTTAAAGTCCATCGCGGGAATCACCATCCGTTATCAAATCGCGCCACAGGCCACAGCATGCGCTTGTTTGCAGCCATTGGTCCGACCGATCTCAAGTTTGTGACCGGCTGGCGCAGCAGAAGTTTATCGGCAGCAGGCGGGGCTTCTTGCGAGCACTCCCGCGGCTGTCCGGTTGATGCAGGGTAGTTTGGGGAGAATGTCCCATCTTTCAAGGCATTGTTTGCGAAGAATTAGCAGATAACCGGCCTTCGAATCTGGCGCGCTCTGACATACACTGCGCGGCCGTTTTTTAACCGGAACCTGAAAGACATGAACAACGCATCTCCAGCCCGTGCCGTGGGTATCGACTTTGGCACGTCCAACTCCACCGTCGGCTGGCTGCGCCCCGGCATGGAAACGCTGATCGCGCTGGAGGACGACAAGATCACCCTGCCGTCGGTGGTCTTCTTCAACATCGAAGAACGCCGCCCGGTGTACGGCCGCCTGGCGCTGCACGAGTACCTGGAAGGCTACGAAGGCCGCCTGATGCGCTCGCTCAAGAGCCTGCTGGGCTCCAAGCTGATCAAGCACGACACCAGCGTCCTCGGCACGGCGATGCCGTTCAAGGACCTGCTCGGGCTGTTCATCGGCCAGCTCAAGAACCGCGCCGAAGCCGCCGCCGGTCGGGAATTCGAAGAAGTGGTGCTGGGTCGTCCGGTGTTCTTTGTCGATGATGATCCGATGGCCGACAAGGAAGCCGAAGACACCCTGGTCGATGTGGCGCGCAAGATCGGCTTCAAGGAAGTCTCCTTCCAGTTCGAACCGATTGCCGCGGCATTCGACTACGAGTCGACCATCGAGAAAGAAGAGCTGGTGCTGATCGTCGACATCGGCGGTGGTACCTCCGACTTCTCCCTGGTGCGCCTGTCGCCGGAACGTCGCGCTGTGGATAACCGCCAGGACGACATCCTCGCCACCGGTGGCGTGCACATCGGCGGGACCGACTTCGACAAACAACTCTCGCTGGCCGGCCTGATGCCCCTGTTCGGCTACGGCAGCCGGATGAAGAGCGGCGCCTACATGCCCACCAGCCACCACATGAACCTGGCGACCTGGCATACGATCAACTCGGTGTACTCGCAGAAGTCCCAACTGGCCCTGGGCAGCATGCGCTATGACATCGAAGACACTGGTGGCATCGACCGCCTGTTCAAGCTGATCGAGCAACGCGCCGGGCACTGGCTGGCCATGGAAGTGGAAGAAACCAAGATCCAGCTGACCCACGCCGACAACCGCCACGTGCCGCTGGATCGCATTGAAGCGGGCCTGAGCGTGGACTTGAGCCGTGTACTGTTCGAGTCGGCCATCGACAATCTGCTGGAGCGGGTGCGCAACAGCGTCACCCAATTGCTGACAGACGCCGACGTGCGGGTCGATCAGGTGGATACGGTGTTCTTTACCGGTGGTTCGAGCGGGATTCCGGCGCTGCGCAACAGTGTTTCGGCGATGTTGCCGAATGCTCGGCATGTGGAAGGGAATATCTTTGGCAGCATCGGCAGTGGTCTGGCGATCGAGGCTGCCAAGCGTTACGGCTCGATGGACTGATCCGAAATCTCTGTGGCGAGGGGGCTTGCCCCCGTTGGGCTGCGCAGCAGCCCCGAAATCAGACACCGCGTACAGTCAGATTTGTTGATTCAAACTGACTGCGGTTGCTGCGCAACCGAACGGGGGCAAGCCCCCTCGCCACAATCAGATCAACAGCGGATCAAACCATCCCCACCTGCTTCAACTCACTCTTCAGATACGCGTAGTAAATCGGCCCCGCCACCACCCCCGGCAGGCCGAACGCTGCCTCGAACACCAGCATCGCCAACAGCAACTCCCACGACTTGGCACTGATCTGCCCGCCGACGATGCGCGCGTTGAGGAAGTATTCGAGCTTGTGGATGAAAATCAGGTAACCCAACGCCGCCATGGCCACCCAGATCGACAGCGACAGACCGACGATGGTGATCAGGGTGTTCGACATCAGGTTGCCGATCACCGGCAGCAGGCCGAGCAGGAACGTCAGGACGATCAGGGTCTTGGTCAGTGGCAGCTTGATGCCGAACATCGGCAGCACCACGGCCAGGAAAATCCCGGTGAAGAAGGTGTTGAGCAGGGAAATCTTGATCTGGGCGAACACGATGTTGCGAAACGCCTGGACCAGCAGGTGCAGGCGATCGAACAATGCGGCGGCCAATGGCTTGCGCTTGGTCAGGTCCGGCACACGCTGCAAGGCGATGATCGCACCCAGCACCATACCGATCAGCAACGTCACAAACATGTGCGCTGCGTCCTTGCCGACCAGTTGCAAATCGCTGAGGTGCTTGCTGACCCATTCGCCAATCGCCACGCGGAACTCGGCGGCACTGGCCGGCAGATAGGCGTCGATGAACGGCGGCAGTTGCCCGCGTGCGCGGTCGACCACCCCCATGAACTTGTCGAGGGAAGCGCCGGGGTTTTCCGCCTCGTGCAGCAGGAAGCTGATGGCGCCGGCAAAGATCAGCGACAGTACGCTGACAATCAGAGTCCCCAGCAACGCCACCGCCAGCCAGCGCGCACGTCGGCCCTCGATCAGTCGTTGCAGTTGCGGGGTGAGCATGTTGACCAGTTCGAACACCAGCAACCCGGCGAGCAGGCTCGGCAGCAACCGCAGCGGCAGGACCAGCAGCAGCCCGCCAAAAATGATGACCCAGCTGATGACCAGCAAAACTTGACGCTGAGAAAACGTTGGCATACAGCCTCAACAACGAACGGCATAAAAAGGATTGGCAGTCTGCCAGCGATCCGGGGCGAGCACTAGGATTGTGTGGGGCGACCTGTAGGAGCTGGCTTGCCAGCGATAGGCTCACCACGGTGACCTGATACGCCGCGTCATTTTCATCGCCGGCAAGCCGGCTCCTGCAAGTGCAGATTATTTTTTCTTCAGGCAATCACTCATGAACGCCTTGCGCTCGTCACCCTTGAGGGCTTTGGTGGCAGCGTCGGCGTTGCAGGTTTTCATTTTCTCCTGCTGTGGAGTCAGGGCCTTGCCGGCATCGTTTGCCGCCGGAGTAGCCTTCAGGCACGTGCTCATAAAGGCTTTGCGCTCGTCGCCCTTGAGGCTCTTGGTCGTGGCGTCGGCGTTGCAGGTAGTCATCTTTTCCTGTTGGGCTGTGGCGGCGAAGCCCTGGGAACAGAGCAGCAAACCGATCATCAACAAAGGGACGCGCATTAGCTTCATGGAGTTTTCTCCTTGTTGCCGCACCGAAGGACGCGGCCTCGTACTGGAGTGTAGACAACCCCTGTTACACCTTCCTGTTCTCCAGGTGACTGCGTCGATATTGCTCCGGTGTGCATCCGGCCTGGCGCTGGAACATGGCGATAAACGCCGAGCCGGTGCTGTAGCCCATGTCGAAGGCGATTTCCTGAATGCGGCGCTGACTGTCCAGCGCTTCGATCGCCGCCAGAAACCGCAGGCGCTGGCGCCACTCGCCGAAACTCATGCCCAGCTCCCGCACGAACTGCCGCGCCAGGGTGCGTTCACTGACATGGATGCGTGCGGCCCATTGCGACAGGGGCCGGTTATCCCCGGGCTCGGCCTGCAACGCCTCCAGGATCCCCAGCAGTCCGGGGCTGCTGGCGTAGGGCAGATAGCACTCGTGCACCGGAGCCTGTTGCAACTGGTCCACCAATACCTGGGCCAGACGCTGGTCGGCAACCTGTTCGGGGATTTTCACGTCGCGGGCGGCGAAGTCCTTGAGGATCGCCTTGAGGATGTCGCTGATGGCCAGGGTGCAGGCGCGCGATGGCAGATCGGCGCAGACCTTGGGTGCCAGGCAGACGGCGCGGTAGTTGACCGGCTGGTGGCTATAGAAACTATGCTCGATCTGCGGCGGCACCCACACCGCGTATTGCGGTGGCGACATGAAGCGACTGCCGTCGACGTCCATGTGCAGCACGCCGTGGGCGGCATACTCCAGCGTCCCCCAGGGATGCCGGTGGGGCGCGGCGTATTCATGGGCGTCGAAATCGGCGTAGCGGAAGTACACCGCCGACGGCAGCTCGCTGAAATCCAGCAGGTCGATGTGTTTACTGCTCATGCTGTCCGTCATCAGGGGCCGGTTGTCTGGATCGAAGTATAGGCTTGTATCCAGACAAGCGGATAATTGCCCTTCATTAACGTTCTGGTTTTTCCCGATGCAATACGCTTATCCCCTGCTGGCCATTTTCATCTGGGCCGGCAACACCGTGATCACCAAAATGTCGGCCGGGGCGATCTTCCCCGCCGAGATCGGTTTCTACCGCTGGCTGCTGGCCGGGTTGCTGTTCACGCCCTTCATGCTCAAACCGGTGCTCACCCATTGGCCGCTGATCCGCCCGAACCTGGGCAAGGTCTTTGTCCTTGGTGTTCTCGGCATGGCGGTGTATCAAAGCCTGGCGTACTTCGCCGCCAGCCTGACCTCGGCCACGAACATGGGCATCATCCTGTCGCTGATGCCGCTGATGTCGCTTGCCATGGCGATCATCAGCCTCGGCCAGCGCCTGACCATGGGTGCCCTGGCCGGTGCGGTGCTGTCATTCACCGGCGTCCTGGTGGTGGTGTCGTCCGGCAGCCTTGGCGCACTGCTCGAACATGGGGTCAACCTGGGCGACGCGATGATGCTGATCGCCACCCTGGCCTACGCGATCTACAGCACCCTGTTGAAAAAATGGCAGCTGAAACTGCCGCCGCTGGTGCTCCTGTATTTGCAGGTGCTGGTGGCCGTGGTGGTGCTGTTTCCGTTGTTCCTCGCCTCACCGAAAATCGGCCCGACCCTGCAGAACATTCCGCTGGTGCTGTATGCCTGCCTGCTGGCTTCGATGGTCGCGCCGCTGGCGTGGATGCAGGCCGTGGTGCGTTTGGGGCCGAGCCGGACCACGCAATTTTTCAATTTGCTGCCGTTGATTACCGCCCTGATCGCGGCGGTGGTGCTGCATGAGCAGTTGGCGCTGTATCACCTGGTGGGCGGGGTGTTGACCTTGGGTGGGGTGATTGTTTCGGAGCGTTGGACGACGGTGTTGGGGCGCACTTAGCTTTTTGTGGCGGTCTACAGCCCTGCCGCGTTCAGTCGCGCCGCATGTTCGACAAACAAGCGAATCGGCTCGGCCCCCTTGCCCACCAGCCCCAGCGACTGGTTGACGATGTCGAAGTGATCCAGCGGATACTCATCGCCAATTACCGTGCCCAGGTGCGAGCTGTAGCGCCCGACCATGCCATCGCAATGCCCGGCTTCGCGGACGAAGGTTTTGGCGAACAGCCGGCAGCTGCGGTTGGTGCCGTCCAGCAGATTGCGCCCGCGATCGGTAATGCCCGGTTGCAAGGTGCCGGACCAGGAGTAATAGCGCACGCCATTGACCTCTTCCGGCCCGTGACCGCCCCAGGTTTCAGGCAAGCCCTGTGGATAACGCTGGTTGAACAGCGCCACGCCAGCGGTGGTAAGGGAGTGGTGTGACGCATGGATATCCACCGGCAGCCTCGGCCCGCGGTAACCGGTATCCAGCCACCCCATCAGCGCGCCGATCACCCGCAGCAAAAAGCTCAGCAGACGACCACGTGCGCTGTCATGGGGGTAATGCTCGTGCAGGTAATCGGCGAGTTCCGAACCGTGATTCGGCCCCGCTACCGAAGTGACCGAGGCGATCAGGTCCGGGCGTTTGGCCGCCGCATAACGGGCGGCCAGCGAACCCTGGCTATGACCGATCAGGTTGACCTTGGCGGCCCCGGTTTCGCGCAGGATTTCGTCGATACGCGCCAGCAGTTGCTCGCCGCGCACTTCGTTCGAATTAAGCGGCGAGACCTGCACGGCGAACACCACCACACCGGCGCGGCGCAGCGCCTCGACGATCCCGTACCAGTACGGGTAAAGCACCAGGCGGATGAACCCGAGCATTCCCGGGACCAACACCAGCGGGTAAAGCGGGGCAGAACCTTGGGACATGGGCGGACATCCTTGTGGTCGGGTGGTGACGCAAGGCGGGATGCAAGACATCCGCCAAGCATCGCCAGCGAAGATGACAAGTCTATGTCATGCGCCCTACTTCAACCCCGCCACACCCGCGACGATCAGCCCGACCGAGACCAGTTTGATCACGCTCAGGCTTTCGCCCAGCAGTGCGAAACCGAGAAACACCGTGCCCAGCGAACCGATGGCGGTCCAGATCGGGTAGGCGATGCTCACCGGCAACTCACGCATGGCCAGGGTCAGGAAGTAGATCCCGGCCACAGCGGCCACCACCGTGATCACCGAAGGCCAGGGCCGGGTGAAGCCCTCGGCGTACTTCATGCCCATGGCGAAGGTGACTTCGAACCCGGCGGCGATCAGCAGAAACAGCCAGGCCATCTAGAACTCCCCGGCCAGCGCCAACAAGCGCTGTTCGGCCTCGGCGGAGGATATTTCGAAGGTGCGCTCGGCGGACTCCTCACCCTCGGCAGCCACCACGGTGACATCCGTGATGCCGATGAACCCGAGTACCGTGCGCAGTAGCTTGTCGGCATGGTTCATCGCTTCCAGTTCACCTCCCGGGCTAAAACCGAAGCCGCCACGGCTGGTGATGATCAGGGCTTTTTTACCCTGCACCAACGGTTGGTACTGGGCCACGCCATTGTCCAGGGTGTGATCGAACGTCAGGCCGACCCGCACGATCTGGTCGATCCAGGCCTTGAGGCCACTCGGAACGCTGAAGTTGTGCATCGGCGTGGAAATCAGCAACACATCGTGGCCAAGCAGTTCGCCGACCAACTCGTCGCTGAGCGCCAGATCGGCCTGCATCGACAACGGCCGAGCGTCGGGCTCGGGGTAAAACGCGGCGGCCACGAATGCCTCGTTGACCGGTGGAATCAGCGCCCGACCGACTTCGCGTCGGGTCAACTGTGAGTGTGGATAACGGGCCTGCCAGGCCGACAGAAATACTTCGGCCAAACGGCGCGAGTGCGAGCGATCACCACGGGGACTGGCATGAACGGCAAGAATTTTACTCATCTGAATCTCCTCAGGGTTAAACTCAAACGGCTTGTGGCTTGCAGCTTGAAGCTCACCACCGTTCTCGTTCAAATGAGCAGAAATCAGTCTGGATGAATCTATTTCATCCATGGAGTGTTCAATGTTTGCTTCGTTGCCGTTGACCGCCCTGCGGGCCTTTGAATCCGCCTCCCGCCTGTTGAGCTTCAAGGCCGCCGCCGAAGAACTGTCGGTCACCCCGACGGCGGTGTCCCATCAGATCCGCTCGCTGGAGAGTTGGCTCGGCGTGCCATTGTTCGAGCGCCTGCCACGTCAGGTGCGCCTGACTGAATGCGGCGAACGGCTGTTCCAGAGCCTGCACGGGGCCTTCCTCGAAGTGGCGCAAAGTGTCGATACCCTGCGCCCGCAACGCAGCAGCGCCAACCTGACGGTCTCCACCACCGCGGCCTTTGCCGCGCTGTGGCTGGTGCCACGGTTGGGACGTTTCTACGCCCGGCACCCGAACATCAGCGTGCGCCTCGATACCCATTGCGAAGTCATCGACCTGCATCAGGACGCCAGTGTCGATCTGGTGGTGCGCTATAGCCTCGACGATTACCCGAACCTGTACGGCCAGTGCCTGTTCGATGAGTCCTTCGGTGTCTACGGTTCGCCGGAACAGGTGACCTTGGCGTCGAGTCGCACACCGGTGCTGATCAGCGTGCGCTGGCACAACTCCAAGCTCTATGCCCACGGCTGGGAAGCCTGGTGTGCGCGATCCGGTGAAACATGGCTGAACGGCCAGCCCGCCGTGCGTGAATACGACGAAGAGCACTACGCCCTGCAAGCGGCGATTGCCGGGCAAGGCCTGGTATTGGCGAGCAATATTCTGGTCTCGGAAAGCGTGGCCAGCGGGCTGTTGTTGCCGTACCGGGGGGAAATTCAGGTCGATGGCGCCGGCTACAGCGCATTGTGTGTGCCGGGGCGTGAGCGGCATCCACCGGTTCGGGCGTTTTTTGCGTGGTTGCGTGAAGAGGCATTGTTGTCCGGGCATGCGGTGCGCTGAGCGGAATCGACAACAGTTCAAATAGTTTTTAGTTGAGCAATAACTTTAGATTGCCCCGCACACTAAAAACAACCACACACCACCAACACTAAACACAACTAAAAAATCCAAGTTACAAACCTCAACTAGACTTTAAGAATAATGGAATTATCCTAACAACTCCAGCCAACCGGCTATTCACACAAACAAGTAAAGGATTACTTTTATGCTACTTGAACAACGACTGGAATTCATTGACTCCCTGCCGTCCTTACCGATCCAGATACAGCGTTCGGCATTTTACTCTGATTCGCTTTCAAATGAACCTGAGCACGACATCAACAAACCAACCGCCAGTGTAATGCCCGGCACTATCGACGCCTTCCTGCCCGGCGTTTCGAAGGAAAACATCAGCGACATCAACTTGTGCAAACTCGTCATGCAGAACGCGGCCACCAAAAAATTCCCCGAAGATGCGCAACTTTTCGAATGGTACCGCTACTATGTCGACGGCCTGAGCAAACTGGGCTGGGTGACGCAAAACAGGAATATCCAGGAAGTCACCATCCGGAAAGTTGGCCTGACGATGGATCAGGTTGCGCTCGAAGTGACCGCAGGGTTGATTGGCGGCAATGCTGCAAAGGTTCTGGCTGATGTTGCTAAAAAGACCGTCGAAGCAGTGCAGAAAAATCCCGGCGCCATTCAGTTGTTTGATCGTAACCAAAAGCTGGGCAAGCAGGCGAAATTCGACATTGCACCGATCTGGGTGGACAACAACATGCAACCGAATATGGTCCTCAACTGCATTTCCCTGGATGCAAGGGAGAGCACCCGCGGCATTCTGTTCTGGAAGTCGACCCAGCAGTCCACCACAATAAAAACCGGCGCTGTTCGTACTTACCTGGACAGCAAAGTTTTTTCCGGCCTGCGCGATGACCTGTACAACAAATTCAGCGCGACCGGCAAGAAGTACATTATCGATATGCCTGACCTCGATGAAATGTAACCGCCACCAACATGTTTAAATCGGCCTAACCTTCCGATTTAAACAACTTTTTGTGCACACTTTCGCGCAGGACAACACATGAAAAATATCATTTTCGACACTTGGCTAATTAATGGAAACATAACAGTTTTTTGTGGATCGCACGAAGACAGCTTTAAAAAAGACATCTTATCGTCCAGCCTGTTTGGCGAACTGGTAGCGTCAAAAAAAAGCGATAACCCTGTGGTTTCCTGGCCAACTTATACAGCTACCGTTCAAAAAATTGGCTGGATGGGTAATAGCCGAGGGAACCAGCGCCTCGACTTTGAAAACAGCAGTCTGTTGAGTCTCATTGGAGAATGCGCAGGGAGTACCTTGTCAAAAGATGAACGGCAAGCGCTCACCAATGCATGGGGTCACCTGACAAATCTCCAGCCTGACTCACCAGCGATCAGGGCAATCGTCGAGAAACTTCAAAGAAACGCTACCGTGAGTGAATCCAACCCCCATGCAACGGCTTCAACGGCTGCATTGCTCACAATTATTCGCAACGATAAAACCGTAGTCACCCTGCAAGTGACATTCGAAACGACCCACGAGCTGGAAAGCGAACTACTCGTCCAGCCTGTACTGAACGCCATCAATAACGACCAGACCAACAGTTGGCAGTTGTGCTGTTTACTGGATGAGCGTTATTACAATGAGATACGAGAAGATGTTCTCAAGAAACTCGGGTGCAAAATTGAAACAAAACTGCTGCACATCCCTGCCCCCCCCGACTTGAACTGAAAGATCGAGCCTGCAATACGTTCAAACGCCCCGAATCGGGGCGCTTGAACTGTTCACCGGCACCCTCAGTTTTTTACCGTCTTGGGCGCCTTGCCCATCTTCATCTGCTCCAGCAACGGCGCACACTGATTCGGCTCGCCACCACTCGGCGCCACCAGCGCCAACAACCCGGCCGCCGGTGCGGCGATCACCCCCAGTGCCACCATCCCGGCCCCGCGCAACATCAATGGCACGGCCTTGACCCCCGCATCGGGCTTGATGAACTTGCCGCGCACATACAGTGGCGAGCGCAATGAAATCAGGCGCCAACCCTTGGATTCCGGGGTGATGGTCAGGTCCAGTTGTTCGGTCGCCATGTTCGCGGTGCCATCGATGTAGACGACTGCGTTCTCGGTGTCGAACACAAACAAGCGGGTACTGGCCAGGCCGGACTGGATGCCGAAGTCGGCGGCCGCGCAGTTGATCTTCACTTCCTTGTCGCCAAAGATCTTGCCGACCACATAGTTACCGACGTTCAAACCCGCCAACTCCATCAATTCGCGACTGATGGCGCCATCGTTGATGAGCATTTTCAGATTGCCGTTGGCGCTGCCCAGCAGCTTGGCCACCGAGTTGCCGCGCCCGCTGATATCGGCATCGCCGTTGAGTTCGCCGAAACTGGTTTTCATTGGCTCAAAACCGGGGAACAACTGTTTGAGCTTGAACCCGCGCGCGGTCAGTTTTGCCTGGCCTTCCAGTGGGTCGGTGTGTCCGTTCAGGCGAATCTGCGCATCCAGCTTGCCGCCGGCCACGCCGAAGCGCAGCGGCTCGAGACTGAGCACGCCATCGGTGAGCACCAGATGGGTATAGAGGTCGTTGAACGGCAGTTTTTCACTGTGCACGATGCGCTTGCCGGTGAACTCGACATCGGCGTCCATATCGCGCCAGCGATCGGTCTTGAACTCTTCGACCGGCAGCACTTTGTCCGCCGGTTGTTTGCTGTCACCGCCACGGGCCTTCTGTTTGGCGTTGGAATCGGCACCAATCAGCGGCGCCAGATCGGCGAACAGCAGTTGATTGGACAGCAGCGAGCCGCTGAGTTTTGGCCGTGGCTGGCTGGCGACATAGGTCAGATTGCCGTGGATGTCGCTCTCGCCGATCTTGCCGTTGAATTCTTCATAGCGGAACACCGCGCCACCGGTTTCATGCAGCTTGGCGATCAGATGGCCGTCGGTGGCATAGGGAGGTGTGTCCGGCAGGATCACGCCGGTCAGCGGGTAGAGGTTGCCCAGGCTGGTGCCGGCCAGTTTCAGGCGCAGGTCCAGAGCGCCGAGATTCAGCGGATCGGTCAGGGTACCGGCCAATTCAACGCTGGAATCAGCAATCCTCACCTGTGCCTGGAGCGGAAACGGCCGCGCCGCGTCCTGCAGCGCCAACAGCCCGCCAATCTTGCCCTGGCCCGCGAGTTTCTGGCCGTGGTACTGGCCGTTGACCTTGAGGGCGAACGCATAATCCTGGGGTGAGGAGCCCTTTTCCTGCGCGGCTTTCGCCGCTTTATCACCGACGATATCGCTGAACGGGATCGGTTTGCCCAATGGATCGATCAGCACATCGAGTTGAGTCTTCAGACTCTGATCGTCGAGGGTGACGTGGCCCTTGTCGAAACCGATCGCGCCGATATCCACCACCCAGCTGGATGGCTCTGCGGTCGGGTCTTTAGGGTCGAACTTGAACGTCCAGTTGGCACGCCCGTCAGCCAGGCGTTGCAGCTCGGCATTCGGTTCGGTGAGATCGATACGCGGGATCACCACCCGCTGCGCCAGCAATGCCAGGGGTGAAATACGCAACTCGACTCGCTTGAGGGTGACCATCTGCGCTTGCTTCGACCAGTCCGGATTACCCAGGCTGAGGTCCTCGGCCACCACATGGGGCCACGGCACCCAGGCGCGCCAGCCGCTTTCATCGGGCTCGGGCCGCCAGACCACCGACAGATTGCCGTTGATGGCAAAAGCGCGGTGCAGTTCTTCGGAAACTTTGGCGTTGAGCGGCGGTTTGATCCGGTTCCAGTCGAAGAACACGATGATCAATACCAGCACCACCAGCAAGGTCAGAAAAGTGGAAAGGGTCCAGACAAACGTCTTTTGAGTGCGCGTCATTGCACAGGGCTCCTGATACGACTGAGCGCCCCGACTGCGACGCACATGTGAAACGGTGAGCCGGAAGCGGCTCGCCATGAAGTCTACGACTGATAAAAGCCCGGCAGGTTTAATCGAAAGACCGATTTCGCCGAATTCGACCAGTCCAATACTGACCCATCAGTCATTCAGCGTTACCGGCCCCGCACTTCTGCATGGCACAGGTGAGTCGAAAATACCCAAACCGGTGCAAGACAACTCGCCGGAAACGCCCGTTCTAGAGCCTGCGCAGCAAACAATCAATTCCGTTGATTATTACCATTGCGTTTATGAACTTTTATATCGACTTATCGAGAGTAGCATTGCCCTCGTACCCACTTTTTCGCCCTCCCAAGGAGCAAAACAATCATGAAACGCCAACTACTGCTTAGCCTTACCCTCTCGATGCTGGCCAGCACTGCTTTTGCACTGCCTGCCGCTGACCAGGCGACTCCTCAAGTGAAAGACAGCCGCTCGGTGTTCAGCCAAACCGTCGCCGCCGATGGCTCGGACCGCACACCTCAAGGCCAGACCCTTGCCGAAGGCGGTAACGATCGCCTGAAAGAAAAAGGCCTGATCACCCAGGATGGCTCGGACCGCACGCCACAAGGCCAGACCCTGGCTGCCGATGGTTCCGATCGCACTCCACAAGGTCAAACCCTGGCTGCCGATGGTTCCGATCGCACCCCACAAGGTCAAACCCTGGCTGCTGATGGTTCCGATCGCACCCCACAAGGTCAAACCCTGGCTGCTGATGGTTCCGACCGCACTCCACAAGGCCAGACCCTGGCTGCTGACGGTTCGGATCGCACTCCACAAGGTCAAACCCTTGCTGAAGGCGGTGGTGACCGTGTGATCGAACGCAACAGCGCCCTGAGCTAAGCCCCATGGCCGCCCTGAAAAAAAGCCCAATCCCCGGATTGGGCTTTTGACTTTTCAGCGGTCCGCTTGATAGATATCGCACCTCCCCGCTTGATCCCCCCTACAGTCGTTCGACGCCGGCAAAGCCGATTTGCTAGAGTGCGCCGCGTCCCCATCCAGAAAACGCCCTTGCGATGCTGCCCCGCGCCGAACAGAAACAACAGACCCGTAACGCCCTGATGGACGCTGCCCGGCGCCTGATGGATGGCGGCCGAGGATTCGGCAGCCTGAGCCTGCGCGAAGTCGCGAAAACCGCCGGCATCGTACCGACCGGTTTCTATCGCCATTTTGCCGATATGGATGAACTGGGCCTGGTGCTGGTCAGCGAAGTCGGCCAGACATTCCGCGAAACCATTCGCCTGGTACGGCACAACGAGTTCGTGATGGGCGGCATCATCGATGCCTCGGTGCGGATCTTTCTCGACGTGGTCAGCGCCAACCGTTCGCAGTTCCTGTTTCTCGCCCGCGAGCAATACGGTGGTTCGTTGCCGGTGCGCCAGGCCATCGGCCGCTTGCGTGAAAACATCAGTTCGGACCTGGCGGCGGATTTGTCGCTGATGCCAAAACTGCAGCATCTGGACATCGACGACCTGAGCGTCATGGCGGACCTGATCGTCAAAAGCGTGTTCGCCACCCTGCCGGACATCATCGATCCGCCAGCCGAGGCCTTGCCCGAACACCTGACGCCCCAGGCGAAAATCACCCAGCAGCTGCGGTTTATCTTTATCGGCCTCAAGCATTGGCAAGGGCTGGGAAGCACCGAATAAACCCGTGGGAGCGGGCTTGCTCGCGAAGGCGCCAGCACATTCAGCATTCATGTGACAGACACTCCGCTTTCGCGAGCAAGCCCGCTCCCACACTGAACCTCACCGCCTCAACTTGGTGCGCAAATCAAAAACAGCGCACCAACTTCATCCAAAAAGCCCATCACCTCGCAACTTATCCGACCTATCCCACAGCCATTTCCTACACATCGCGTCGATTGGCAAGCCCCTTGCTCTAGCCTGAGCATTGTCCATAGCTGGAAGCCTTCCGATGCTGGTGATTCATCGCAGAATCGACCCTCAACCCCTTTGGGCCGCCGAACTGCACCTGACGTTCGAGGCCCGCAGCAAAAGCCGTTTGCGCTGTTTCAGTGCCGAGGGCGAGGACGTCGGGTTGTTTCTGGAGCGCGGCCAGCCGCCGTTGTTTGACGGCGAATACCTGCAAGCCGAAGACGGGCGAATCGTGCGTGTCTGCGCCCGCCCCGAACAATTGCTGCACGTCACCTGCGCCAATGCCTTCGAACTGACCCGCGCGGCCTATCACCTGGGCAACCGCCATGTCGCCCTGCAAGTCGGCAGCGGCTGGTTACGCCTGCTCGACGACTACGTGCTCAAGGCCATGCTCGAACAACTCGGCGCCCATACCCAGAACATTGAAGCACCGTTCCAGCCGGAACATGGCGCCTACGGCGGTGGACATCATCATTCGCGCCATGGCGATGAAGACTTCAACTACGCGCCGAAACTGCACCAGTTCGGCGTACGTCCATGAACCCGGCCTGGGCGCTGCTGCGCCTGGCCAGTCCACAATTGCCGATTGGCGGCTACAGCTACTCCCAAGGGCTGGAGATGGCTGTGGATAACGGCCGCGTACACGACCCCGACAGTGCGCGACGCTGGATCAGCGATCAGTTGCTGTTGAATCTGGCGCGCTTCGAAGCGCCGTTATTGCTCGCCCATTGCGTGGCCGCCAGCGAGGACAACTGGGACGAGTTGCTGCAACGCTGCGAAGAACACCGCGCCAGTCGCGAAACCCGCGAGTTGCATCAGGAGAGCCGGCAGATGGGCTACTCGTTGCAGCAATTGCTCAACGGCTTGCCGGAGCTTGACGCTGCGGCTCGCGCATTTCTCGAACAACGCACCGAGCCCCACCTGGCCCTGGGTTGGGCGTTGGCCGCGCGTGCCTGGCAGATCAGCCCGCAAGACGCTCTGGCCGCGTGGCTGTGGAGCTGGCTGGAAAACCAGCTGGCGGTGCTGATGAAAACCTTGCCATTGGGCCAGCAAGCCGCCCAGCGCCTGACCAGCGAACTGTTGCCGCTGCTTCAACAAGCTCAACACAACGCCACGCAAATCGATCCCGACCATTACGGCAGCGCCGCTTTCGGCCTGTCCCTGGCGTGTATGGCCCATGAGCGCCAATACAGCCGCCTGTTCCGTTCCTAGGGCCCCTTGTTTTGGAGAATCACATGAACACACAACCCCTGCGCGTCGGCATCGGCGGCCCGGTCGGCTCCGGCAAAACCGCCCTGACCCTGGCCCTGTGCCTGGCCCTGCGCGAGCGCTACAACCTGGCCGTCGTCACTAACGACATCTACACCCGCGAAGACGCCGACTTTCTGGTGCGCAACGAAGCCCTCGCGCCCGAACGCATCATTGGCGTGGAAACCGGCGGCTGCCCGCACACGGCCATCCGCGAAGACGCCTCGATCAACCTCGAAGCCGTGGATCAACTGAACCGCCGCTTTCCGGGCCTGGACCTGATTCTGGTGGAGTCCGGTGGCGACAACCTCTCCGCCACCTTCAGCCCGGAACTGTCCGACCTGACCATCTACGTGATCGACGTTTCGGCCGGCGACAAGCTGCCGCGCAAGGGCGGACCGGGGATCTGCAAGTCCGACCTGCTGGTGATCAACAAGATCGACCTCGCGCCGCTGGTAGGGGCGTCGCTGACGCTGATGGACAGTGACACCACGCGCATGCGCAACGGCAAGCCGTTCGTGTTCAGCAACCAGAAAACCGGCCAGGGTCTGGAACAGATCATCGCCTTCATCGAACGCCAGGGCTTGCTGACCGCGGCCTGATCACGATTTCAACAAGGAAGCTTATCCATGACACTCAAACGCATTCTCGGCGCCCTGGCCCTGCTGCTGACCCCGGCCCTCGCCTTCGCCCACCCGGGGCACGGCGACAACGGTTTGATCGCCGGTATAAGCCATCCCCTTGGCGGTCTCGACCACTTGCTGGCGATGCTCGCGGTCGGTCTGTGGGCCGCACAGCAACAAGGCGCCGCACGCTGGGCGCTGCCGTGCACCTTCGTCGGCACCCTGCTGATCGGCGGATTGCTGGGTTTTGAAGGACTGAACCTGCCGGGGCTGGAGAGCGGGATTGCTACGTCGGTGCTGGCGCTGGGCCTGGCGGTTGCGTTGGCAGTGCGTCCACCGTTGGCGATGGCGGTAGGGGCGACGGCGTTGTTTGCGCTGTTCCATGGCGTCGCGCACGGACTGGAACTGCCCGACATGTCGAGTCCCTGGACCTACGCCACAGGTTTTGTCGCGGCGACCGCGGTGTTGCACGCGGCGGGTTATGCGCTGGTGCGAGTGTTGCCGCAGGCGGCGGCACCCTTGGTGCGACTGGCCGGCGCGGGTTCGGCGGCGACCGGGGTGTGGTTGCTGGCAGGTTAATTCTCTAGCGCCTTCCACGGCCTCTTCGCGAGCAAGCCCGCTCCCACATGGGTGCTGTGTACACAACTCCATTGTGGGAGCGGGCTTGCTCGCGAAAGCGGCCTGACAGACACCACCCCTCTCAGGCCTGCTAACATGTCGCGCAATCGCCCCTGCCGTGACGACGCCAGCCAATGCCGCCTGTTTCCCGCTCCGCCTCTCAGCCTGAACTGACCGCCCTGTTCGCCTCGGTGCAACAGCACTTCCTGAACGTCATCGTGCCGCTTTGGCAAGGTCCGGGTTGGAACGCCGACATGGCGTTGCCCTACGAGGCGCTGGATGCCGAACACCAGCCGCTGCCACCGCAACGCTATCGGGCCATGGCCTGTGCGCGGCAGTTGTATCTGTTTGCCAGCCTGATCGATCAGGTGCCGGGCGCCGAAGAGCGTGCCGCCGCCTTGTTCCGCTCGTTGCAACGGCACTTCCACGATGCCGAGCACGGTGGCTGGTTCTACAGCGTCGATGCGCAAGGTTCGCCGCTGGATCAGCGTAAAGACCTCTATACCCACGCCTTCATCCTGTTCGCCTGCGCCCATTACTGGGACAAGGTCCGCGAGCCCTTGGTCGAGTCGGTACTCAACGCCTCGCTGGAAGTGATTGCGCAGCGTTTCGCCACGGACGACGGTCTGTACGAAGCCACGCTCGACCGCGACTGGGCATCGCTGGACAGCGGCCCTTTGCAAAACCCGCTGATGCACCTGGCCGAAGCGTTCCTCGCCACTCTGTCGGTGCGTGAGGACCTCGACGTGCAACACGCGCTCGTCGAGTTATGCACAGCCATGCACGCGCGGTTTATCGATCCGCAGCACGGCGTATTGATGGAAAAGCCGCTGGGGTCTGTGGATAACTGGTTTGAACCGGGGCACCAGTTCGAATGGTATTTCCTGCTGGAATCCTCGGCGCTGTTGCGCACTTCGACGCTGCACGCCGATCTGGAGCGGGCCTTCGCCTTTACCGAGCAAGTGGGCGTCGAAGAGCAGACTGGCGCCGTACGGGCGATGCTCGACCTTGAATCGGATGGCGGCGTGCGGGACGCCACGCAGCGTATCTGGGCCCAGGCCGAATACCTGCGCGCGTTGACGCTGCGCCCGGACAGCGAAGCGGCTGTTCTGCGTCAATTGCAGGCATTGCAGCAACGCTCGCTGCATACCGGCGGCTGGTTTGAGTGCCGTGACGAGCACGGTGAAGTCAGCCGCCGCGACATGCCGTCGACCACGCCTTATCACCTGGCGACCTGTTATCACGGGTTGGCGGAATATCTCGGCTGACTTTGTGGCGAGGGGGCTTGCCCCCGTTCGGTTGCGCAGCAACCGTGTATTTGCAACAAGAAATACCCGGGAACCAGGTTTTGGGGCTGCTTCGCAGCCCAGCGGGGGCAAGCCCCCTCGCCACAAAGTGGATACCAATCACTCAATCCACTTGCGGTCCCCGGTAAAGCTGATGGTCAGCCATCTTGCGGCATCCGGCTCGCCAAGCTTTGTGGATATCTCCTCGCGCAAGCTGTCGAGTTGCCCCACACCATCGAGCCAGTAATCCTTCGGCAATACGATGTGAATCTCGATAAAACAGGCCCTGCCGTGTTTCTGCACGTAGGAAATGTAGTCTTCGAAACCATGCTCGACCTTCGCAACTTCCATTACCTGACGCACCTTGTCGTCCAGTTGATCCGGGACGATCCCCAACACATCGCGCAATGCCGGGCCGAGGATTTTGAAGGCCGGGGGAAGCATGCCCAAGGCCAGCAGAATCAGGATCATCGGGTCGACATACACCGCCCACTGGTCGTAACCCTGAGTCTTGAGCAGCAGCGCGATGAGGAAACTCACCAACAGTCCCGCCGACAGCATCGCGTCCACCAGCCAACTGATGTTGTCGAACTGGATCAGCGATGATTTGAGTGTGCGATTGCGATGGCGGACGTAAAAGAAATAAATGAGCTCAACGACAGTGAAGAACGCAGCGTAGAAGATCACCAGCCCGAGCTCGACCTCTCGGCCACCACTGATGATGCCGAACACACCGTTGAGAAAGGCATAAATGGCGACCAGGAAAATGAAGCAACCCTCGATCACCAGCACCATGGGTTCCAGGTGCCAGGAACCGAACTGGAAGCGCTGATTGCTTTCCTTGGCGATCAGCTTGGCGGTGATCAGCATCAGCACCTTGATGAAGGCCGCGATTAACGAAAAGAAGCCATCGAACAGGATGGACTGGGCGCCCGAAACAAAACCGGTGATGATCCCGGCGAACGTCACGGCGAGCATCAGGAAGGTCGATTGTTTGAGCAGCGACTGCTCGCCTCGATTACTCACTGGATCTCCTCTAATACCTCTAGACCGCCGGGTGTGGCGGGCTGCTTGAGGGAGGAGTCTAGCTGATGTCCGGTTTAGACAGCTCTTGTGGCGAGGGGGCTTGCCCCCGCTCGGCTGCGGAGCAGTCGCAAACCGGAGGATAAGGTACATCTGAAAAAATGAGAGTTATGGTTTCAGGGCTGCTTCGCAGCCCAACGGGGGCAAGCCCCCTCGCCACAATTAAGACTTGCGCTCGATAGCAAACCCGGCCCAGGTCTGGCTGACCGGCATCAGTTCCAGGCTGTTGATGTTGATGTGCGCCGGAGCGTTGAGCACCCAGAAAATAGTCTCGGCGATGTCTTGCGGCTGAATCGGCTCGGCGCCGGCGTAAGTGGCGTTGTAGCGCTCCTGGTCACCGGCAAAACGCACCAGCGAGAACTCGCTCTCGCACAGGCCCGGTTCGATGTTGCTGACCCGTACGCCCGTGCCCTGCAGGTCGCAGCGCAGGTTCAGGGAGAACTGTTTGACGAACGCCTTGGTCGCGCCATAGATGTGGCTGCCCGGGTACGGGTAGTTGCCGGCGATGGAGCCCAGGTTGACGATGCCAGCACCGCGACCGTGAGCGATCAGGCGCGGCAACAGCAGGCGGGTGCTGTACATCAGGCCCTTGACGTTGGTATCGACCATGGTGTCCCAATCGTCCAGGTCGCACTTGGGCGCCGGATCAACACCCAGGGCCAGCCCGGCGTTGTTGATCAACCCGCGCAGTTTGGCAAAGGATGGCGGCAGATTGGCAATCGCCTCCTCCATGGCCTTGCGATCACGCACATCGAGCACCAGGCCATGGACTTCGGTCTGCTTCGACAGCTCGGCACACAGCGCATTGAGGCGCTCTTCACGACGGCCTGTCAGCACCAGTTTCCAGCCGGCCTCGGCAAAACGACGGGCACAGGCTTCACCAAAACCGGAGGTCGCGCCGGTAATAAACAGGGTGTTGGACATCGTGTTCTCCTTGCTTCGGCTGATCGCCAGCCATTGGAATAGAAAATCAGCAGGCAGCATGCCCGGCCTTGTTCACAGCGGCAACCACCGTTCAAACTGTTCAAAAAACGCTCAACCCAGGCAAACCCTTGGCCAGCGTGGCCTGCAGCCATGTGCGCGCACGTTATCCACAGGCCGGTCCACAGTCTTTGGGGGCAAGTGAAAAAGCTGCAAGCCGCTATCTACAAGGCTCTGCGCGGGGTTTTGAAACTTTTTTGCTTGACCCTCAACCGTCCGCTGTGTAGCCCTTGGCGATTTTCATGACTGGCGGGTCAAACCAGCGATGGCGCCAAGCCAGTAACCACGGCCTTCAGCCGAGTCTTTCCAGAGTTTAACCACAGACTTATCCACAGCCTTGCCGACAGCGATTCCACGGACTTTCACCCCGAACAAAAAGGTTGACAAAGCGGCCTTAAAGCTGCGCAAAAACACTTGATCAAAAAATAGCCACAGCCCTGCAAGCCACGGTTTGAAAGGCCTACAGCCAGCTACTCCCACGTTATTCACAACCGGTTCCACAGCAAACGGGGACAAGTCAAAACCGTGGCAAAACAACTATTTGCAGCGGCTTTATGTCGCGGTTTCGGAGCTCGGAAATTTTGTTTTCCACAATTTCCCCGAATGCCGCCACCGCCCCCTGTAGGAGCGAGCTTGCTCGCGATGGGCGTCAACGATAACGCGAACATTCTGGATGAATGCGTTGCCCTGGAGACCTTCGCGAGCAAGCTCGCTCCTACAGGAGATTTGCAGTGAATCAGTGTCATAAAAAAGCCCCGGCGATTGCGCGCCGGGGCTTGTGTATAACCACTGAAACTCAGTGCCCGCCGAGATAGGCGTTACGCACATCCTCGTTGACCAACAGCTCCTTGCCGGTGCCGGTCATGCGGATTTCACCGTTGACCATCACATACGCCCGGTCCGACAACCGCAGTGCGTGGTTGGCGTTCTGCTCCACCAGGAAGATGGTCATACCGGTCTTGGCCAATTCCCGCAGGGTCGCGAAGATCTGCTTCACCACGATCGGCGCAAGGCCCAGGCTCGGCTCATCCAGCAGCAACAACTTGGGCCGGCTCATCAGGGCACGGGCGATGGCGAGCATCTGCTGCTCGCCGCCGGACATGGTCATCGCCCGCTGGGTGCGTCGCTCTTCGAGCCGCGGGAACAGCTCGAACATGCGTTGCATGTCTTCCTTGGCGTACTTGTCACCGATAGGGATGGTGCCCATCAGCAGGTTTTCCTCGACTGTCATGTCGGGGAACACCCGTCGCCCTTCCGGCGATTGCGCGATGCCGTTGGAAGCGATGTAGTGGGACGACTTGTGGGTAATGTCCACGCCCTGGTAGAGGATCTGCCCGTCCGCCGCCCTTGGCTGACCGAAAATCGACATCAGCAGGGTCGACTTGCCGGCGCCGTTGGAGCCGATAAGGCTGACGGTTTCCCCTTCGTTGATGTGCAGCGAGACTTTCTTCAGGGCCTGGATCGGCCCGTAGAACACGTCCAGGTTCTTGAGTTCGAGGATGGGTTGGCTCATAGCACCACTTCCTCTTCATCGGCGCCCAGGTAGGCCGCGATCACTTTCGGGTCGTTACGAATCGCATCGGGTCCGCCCTCGGCGATGACGATGCCGTGGTCCAGCACCACGATGTGGTCGGAAATACTCATAACCATGCCCATGTCGTGTTCGATCAGCACCACGGTCAGATCGTGCTCGTCGCGCAGCAGCCGGATCATCGCGCTCAGCGCTTCGGTTTCCTGAGGGTTGAGGCCGGCAGCCGGTTCGTCGAGGCAGATGATCTGCGGACGGGTGCACATGGCACGGGCGATTTCCAGACGGCGTTGCTGACCGTAGGACAACTCGCCGGCCAGGCGGTTGGCGCAGTCCACCAGGTCCACGACTTCCAGCCAGTAGAACGCATGGTCGAGCGCATCGCTTTCGGCCTTGCGGTAGCCCTTGGTGTTCAGGATGCCGGCCAGCATGTTGCGGTTGACCCACATGTGCTGGGCCACCAACAGGTTTTCCAGCACCGACATTTCCTTGAACAGGCGAATGTTCTGGAACGTACGCGCCAGCCCGGCGCGGTTTACCAGGTGAGTGCCACCGAACGCCTTGTAGAACAGCCGACTGGCGAAGGATTTCGGCGAAACGAAATCCGTTGGTTTGAACGACTCGCCCAGCAGTTTGATGACGTTGGTCTGTTGCCCACGAATGTTGAGTTCGATCTTGCCGCCGGAGGCCTTGTAGAACCCGGTCAGGCAGTTGAACACGGTGGTCTTGCCGGCGCCGTTGGGGCCGATCAGGGCGAAGATCGAATTGCGTTTGACCTTCAGGCTGACATCGCTCAACGCCTTGATGCCGCCGAAGTGCATCATCAGCTTTTCGACACTGAGTACGACTTCGCTCATGGCGCTACTCCTTTACGCGGGGTCACACCGGTACGGCTGATCCGAATCAGGCCGCGCGGTCTCCAGATCATCATCAACACCATCAGGATGCCGAACAGCAGCACACGGTACTCGGCAAAGCCGCGCAGCAGCTCCGGAGCCACGGTCAATACGAAGGCCGCGATGACCACACCGATGGTTGAGCCCATGCCGCCGAGTACGACGATGGCGAGGATCAGGGCCGATTCGAAGAAGGTGAACGAGGTCGGGTTTACAAAACCCTGGTAGGTGGCGAAGAACACCCCGGCCAGACCCGCCGTCGAGGCACCGATGGTGAACGCCGAGAGCTTGACCAGCACGTGGTTCAGGCCCATGGAACGACAGGCGATTTCATCTTCGCGCAGGGCTTCCCAGGCGCGGCCGACCGGCATGCGGGTCAAGCGATGCTTGATGTACAGCACGGCCAGCACCACCAGGAACAGCACCGCGTAGATGAAGTAGTACTTCACGTCCGGGTTGTAGGTGAGGCCAAAGAACTCATGGAACGGCACGCCGCCATCCTTCGCCCGTTTGCCGAACTCCAGGCCGAAGAACGTCGGCAGCGGTGCCGGCATGCCATTCGGGCCGCCAGTCAGCGACAACCAGTTGTTGAGGATCAGGCGGATGATCTCACCGAAGCCCAGGGTCACGATCGCCAGGTAGTCACCGTGCAGGCGCAGCACCGGGAAACCGAGGATGCAACCGGCCAGGCCGGCGGTGATCGCCGCCAGCGGCAGCACCGTCCAGAACCCCAGCCCCAGGTATTGATAACCGAGCGCCAGACCGTAGGCACCGATGGCGTAGAACGCCACGTAGCCAAGGTCAAGCAGGCCGGCCAGGCCGACCACGATGTTCAGCCCCAGCCCCAGCAGCACATAGATCAGTCCGAGGATGACCACGCCCAACAGGTAGGAGTTGGAGAAAAACGGGAACACCACGGCGATCACGATGACCAGCGGGATGATCCAGCGCAGCCGCGACTTGTAGTCAGGCGCCAGCACGTGCACCCCGGAGCCTGTCGATTCAAAGCCTTCGAGGATTTTCAGGCCCTTGGGTGTCTGCAGGAACATGCTCAAGGCAAAGCGACCGGCCATGACGATCGCCACGATCCACGCCACCCGGGTGGTTTCCAGGTTGAAGCCATAGCCATCGAGAACGACGCCGACAATCGGCCCGAACACAATCAGGGCAATGAGGCCGGCAAGAATCGCGTCAACCAGACTTTTTTTGATATCAATGGTTTTTTTAGTGGTTGAAGACATCGCTTACACCTTCGACACAAGAGGACGGCCGAGCAGGCCTTGAGGCCGAAAGACCAGAACGAGGACCAGCAGCGAGAAGCTGAAAACGTCCTTGTAGTCCGAGTTCACCAGACCGGAAAACAGCGACTCGGAAATGCCGAGAATGATCCCGCCGAGCATCGCGCCAGGCAGTGAGCCAATCCCGCCGAGTACCGCGGCAGTGAACGCCTTGATCCCGATGATGAAGCCGGCATAGAAGTCGAATGTGCCGTAGTTCATGGTGATCAGCACGCCGGCCAGGGCCGCCATCGCTGCACCGATGATGAACACGTAGGAAATCACCCGATCGGTGTTGATCCCCAGAATCGAAGCCATCTTGCGGTCTTGCTGGGTTGCACGGCACATGCGGCCGAGCTTGGTGTACTTGATGATGTAGGTCAGCAGTCCCATACCGACAAACGCGGCGATCAGGATGAAGACCTTGGTGTAGGTCAACTGCACAAAACCGGTACCGATATCAACGCGCCAGGCACCCGTGAGCAGAGTCGGAACACCTTGTTGCTTCGCGCCCTGGGCGATCTGTGCGTAGTTTTGCAGGATCAGGGAGATACCGATCGCACTGATCAGCGGTGCCAGTCGGGTGGAGTTGCGCAGGGGTTTGTAGGCGACACGCTCGATGACCCAGCCATACACCGCCGTGACGATGATGGTGAAGATCAGTGTGCCAAGCATCAGCAGCGGGAAAGATTCGATACCGAAGTAAGCCAGCAGAGCCAGACTGATCGCCGCGAGGTAAGCGGAGATCATGTAAACCTCACCGTGGGCGAAGTTGATCATGCCGATGATGCCATAGACCATTGTGTAGCCGATGGCGATCAGGCCATAGACCGACCCGAGGGTCAGGCCATTGACCAGTTGCTGCAGGAAAATACCATCCATAACGCAATCTCACGCAATGAGAACCTGCACACCTGAGGGGGGTGCGGTTCTTCTAAGGAAAATACAGATATACGTCGGAGCAATGTCAATCACGATCAGGCAGCCCCCCTTTGTAGGAGCTGGCTTGCCAGCGATAGCGGTGTATCAGCCAACATTGATGTCGACTGATCTGGCGCATTCGCGGGCAAGCCCGCTCCCACAAGGGATCTGTGGGGTTCAGCCTGTCGAGTCAGCCCTTACTTCTGTTTTTCCAGCTGGTGGTATTTGCCATCCTTGTCCCACTGGTAAACCACGTAGTCGGAGATTTTCAGGTCGCCTTTGGAATCCCAGGTCTTCTCGCCCATGACGGTCTTGACCGGGTTCTTCTTCAGCCATGCAGCTGCGTCTTCGCCCTTGTTGGACTTGGCGCCGTTGAAGGCTGCAGCCAGGGTCTGCACCGAAGCGTAGGCGTACAGGGTGTAGCCTTCAGGCTCGGTACCGGCCTTGCGGAACGCATCTACCACGGTCTTGCTGTCTGGCAGCAGGCGTGGGTCGGCGCCGAAGGTCATCAGCACGCCGTCAACGAATTGCGGACCGCCAGCGGTGGTCACCAGCTCGTCGGTCACGATGCCGTCGTCGGACATGAACTTGACGTCCTTCAGGCCTTGTTCACGCAGTTGACGCACCAGAGGACCGGCTTCCGGATGCAGGCCACCGAAGTAGACGACGTCAGCGCCGGCACCGCGGATCTTGGTCACGATGGTGCTGAAGTCTTTCTCGCCACGGGTCAGGCCTTCATACAGCACAGGCTTCACGCCGCGTTTTTCAAGCTGAGCCTTGGTGGCATCAGCCAGGCCCTGGCCGTAGGTGTCCTTGTCGTGCAGCACGACCACTTTCTTGCCCTTGAGCACGTCGACGATGTAGTCGCCGGCCACGATGCCTTGCTGGTCGTCACGCCCGCACATACGGAACATGGCGCTCAGGCCGCGTTCGGTAACGGCCGGGTTGGTGGAGCCTGGGGTGATGGCGATGATGCCCGCTTCGTCATAGATCTCGGAGGCCGGGATGGTCGAGGAAGAGCAGAAGTGACCGACCACGCCGGCGACTTTCTGGTTGGTCAGATCCTTGGCGACCGTCACAGCCTGCTTCGGTTCGCAAGCGTCATCGCCCTTGACCAGTACGATTTTTTCCCCGTTCACGCCGCCCGACGCGTTGACCGCATCGGCCGCCGCCTGTGCACCCTTCATATACTGTTCGCCAAATGCCGCGTTGGCGCCCGTCATTGGTCCCGCTACGCCGATCTTGATGTCAGCCTGAGCAAACGCAGAAACACCCAACGCAGTTGCCACTGCGAGGGCCAGAAAGCCTTTCTTGTAAAACGTCTGGGACATGAGGTGGTGCTCCATGGTTTTTTTTAGTTGGCACTGCGACTTCACTGAATGCTCAGAGCAAGGGCCGTGCCATCGGTTTTTTATTCTGAAAAAAGTCGCTGCTTTCTTGTTATTTCGACTGTTTCGGACCCATTTTCATTGGGCGTGCAACCGTCTAAACCGCGGAAGGTAAAACCATTATTTTTTTGAGGCGCAACCCGCCTGCGCCATCATTGCAACCGCGGCTTTAAACGACGTGCAACCAGCCTGTAACAACGTGCGTCACCGAAGTGCACACTGCTGGTGCGGGACTGCTACAACCCGCACCACTACAGGCTAGCTGCAGATCGAAAAAGCGCCGCTTTCCACTGCAAAAATCAACCTTCAGATCACGATCCGCAGGCACTGGCCTGCGTGATACAGCGAGAACCCCGCCTCATACAGACAGCTGCGCAACCCCACCCCGGCCAAAGGCTGCATGGGGGCAAAAGGAATCGGTAGCGCTTGAGGATTTCCGTTACACAGGTAATCGGCAAAGGCCTTGCCGACCACCGTTCCCGTGGTCACGCCTCGCCCGTTGTAACCGGTGACGGCCACTAAACCGGGCGCCGGCTCGAACAGACGCATCAAATGATCGGGGGTGAAGGCAATGCAACCGGTCCAGGTGCACTCCCACTCCACCGGATTGAGGTACGGGAAATAGTGCTGCTGCACCCGGTCGGCCCAGGCCTTGAGAAACCAGGCCGGTTTCTGATTGCCATTACCGAGGCTGCCCAGCAGCAGGCGTCCGTCTTTATCCCGACGAATACTGCTCAGGACCTGGCGGGTGTCCCAGGATCCCTGGCCGCCGGGAAGAATTTGCTGCGCAGCCTCTTCGGTCAGCGGGACCGAGGCCACCTGGTAGTAATAACCGGGGAAGAAATTGCGCCGCAGTTCCGTCCAGTCGCCTTCGGTGTAGGCATTGGAGGCAATCACCACTTTCTCGGCCATGACCGAACCCTGGGCGGTTTGCACCGACCAGCGCTGGCCCTGGCGTTCGAGCCGGGTGACCGGGGAATGATCGAACAATTGACCGCCCAGGCCGATGGCCGCCTTGGCCAGGCCCGTGGTGTAGGCCATCGGGTTGAGCGTGCCGGCGCGGCGATCGAGCAGCGCGGCGGCGATCTTTTTGGTACCGGTGGCTTGCTCGCAGGCCTGACCGGTGAGCAGTTCCACCGGCGCGCCGCGACGCTTCCACTGTTCTTCACGACTGCGCAAGTCGGCTTCGCCACGGGCGTTGTGCGCCATGTGCAGCGTGCCTTCGCGGCGCAACTGGCAATCGATGTTGTATTTATCCACAAGGCTGAACACCAGGGATGGTGCCGCACCGAGCATGCGGTTGAGCTGGCTGCCGACTTCGGTGCCAAATCCGGCTTCGATCTCGTCCGGTGGAATCCACATCCCGGCGTTGACCAGCCCGACGTTGCGCCCCGAACCACCGTGACCGGCGCGATGGGCCTCGAGCACACAAACGCTCTTGCCTTGTTCCAGCAGATGCACCGCCGCCGACAAACCGGTGAACCCGGCGCCGATGACGCAGACATCCACCGTGACCTCACCCTTGAGGGCCGAATTGTCCGGCCTTTGCGGCGTCAGTTTTTCCCACAGACACTCTTCGCGTAACGGCATTGCCAGACTCCAGGCAGAAACCTAACAAACACACAATTCAAATGTGGGAGCGGGCTTGCTCGCGAATGCGTCGGCACATCCAGCATCAATGTGACTGATAAACCGCTTTCGCGAGCAAGCCTGCTCCCACAGGGGGTCACCGCCCTATTCGAGACTCAATCGAACGTAATGCCCTGGGCCAACGGCAACTCCAGCGAATAGTTCACGGTGTTGGTCTGGCGGCGCATGTAGCCACGCCATGCATCGGAGCCGGACTCGCGACCGCCGCCGGTTTCTTTCTCGCCACCAAACGCGCCGCCGATTTCCGCGCCGCTCGGGCCGATGTTGACGTTGGCGATGCCGCAGTCGCTGCCCACCGCCGACATGAACTGCTCGGCTTCACGCACGTCGGTGGTAAAGATGCACGAGGACAGGCCTTGTGGCACGGCGTTGTTCAGGCGCAGGGCTTCCTGGAAATCGCTGTAGCCGACCACGTACAGGATCGGGGCGAAGGTTTCGTGGCACACCACGTCGCTCTGCTCCGGCATTTCGACGATCGCCGGCGATACGTAGTAGGCATTCGGGAACTTGTCTTGCAGCTGACGCTCACCGCCAAACACCCGGCCGCCTTCACTCAAGGCCTGCTCCAGCGCGTCCTGCATGTTGTCGAAGCTGTGCTTGTCGATCAGCGGGCCGATCAGGTTACCTTCCAGCGGATGACCGATACGCACTTTCGAGTACGCAGCTTTCAGGCGGGTGACGATTTCTTCCTTCACCGATTCATGGGCAATCAGGCGACGCAGGGTGGTGCAGCGCTGACCGGCGGTGCCGACGGCACTGAACAGGATCGCGCGAACGGCCATGTCCAGGTCGGCACTTGGGCCGAGGATCATTGCGTTGTTGCCGCCCAGTTCGAGAATGCTGCGGGCGAAGCGCGCGGCGATTTTCGGCGCCACTTCACGGCCCATGCGGGTGCTGCCGGTGGCGCTGACCAGTGCGACACGCGGATCATCGACCAGGGCTTCGCCGGCATCGCGACCGCCGATGACCACCTGGCTCAGGTGCGGTGGCGCATCGCTGAAGTTCTTCAGCACGCGATCGAACAAGGCCTGACAAGCCAGTGCGGTCAGTGGCGTCTTTTCCGACGGTTTCCAGATCACCGGGTTGCCGCAGACCAGCGCCAGCGTGGCGTTCCAGGCCCAGACCGCGACCGGGAAGTTGAACGCACTGATCACGCCGACAACGCCCAGTGGATGCCAGGTTTCACGCATGTGGTGGCCTGGACGCTCGGAGGCGATGGTCAAACCGTACAACTGGCGCGACAGGCCAACGGCGAAGTCGCAGATGTCGATCATTTCCTGAACTTCACCCAGGCCTTCCTGGGTGATCTTGCCGGCCTCCCAGGACACCAACTCGCCGAGATCAGCCTTGTATTCACGTAGGATGTCACCCAATTGCCGCACCAACTCGCCACGGCGCGGTGCCGGGACCTTGCGCCACAGTTCGAACGCATGATCTGCGCGACTGATGTGTTGCTCGACTTCAGCCGCGCCTTCCCAGTTCACGGCGGCAATCGTGCTGCCATCGATCGGCGAGTGCACCGGCACTTTGCCGTTCTGGTACAGGGCCGGGTTCACACCTAGACGATCAAGCAATGCGGCAACCATGGGTCACTCCTCAAGCAAAAGACAGAACACGTGCAGCCGGAAATTCACGGCTGATCAGACCTGTAGTTTTAGCTGCCCGGAGGTTACTCAACAAACGACCTTTAAGAGAGATATCATTCCGTTTATTCATGCTGTGCATTGCTGGCAATAAGAAACAAGAACCAAGGACCGCCCATGCTGAATAAACGCTACCTGCCATCGATCGCTGCGCTGCAGTGCTTCGAGGCCGTCACCCGGCACTTGAGCTTCACCCGGGCCGCCGAAGAGCTGAACCTGACCCAGAGCGCCGTGAGCAAACAGGTCGCGCAACTTGAAGAGCTGTTGCAGCACCTGCTGTTTCGCCGGGTGCGCCGCCGCCTGCAGATGACGCCGGCCGGCGATCTTTACCTGGTTGAGGTGCGAAAAATCCTCACGCAAGTCGAGATGTCGACCCATTACCTGCGTTCCTACGGTGGTGAAACAGAAGTCCTGCGCGTCTCGACACCTCCTACCTTCGGCGCACGCTGGCTAGTGCCGCGCCTCAAAGGCTGGCGCCTGCGGCACCCGTCGATCCACCTGGACCTGTGCAGCGAGCAGGAGGCCGACGATCTGCTGCAAGGGCGCAGCGACCTGGCGTTCTACTTCGGCCAGGGTTCGCGGCCCGGCACCGAGTGCCTGAAGCTGTTCGGCGAAGAGCTGGTGCCGGTGTGCGCCCCGGGCAGCCTGCCGGACACGCCGTTCACCGACCCGACGCAATTGTCCGATCTGGTACTGCTGCAAAACGCCTCCCGTCCCCAGGCCTGGCATGACTGGTTCGAGCATCAGGGCTACCACACCGAGCACAGCTACCACGGCCCGCGTTTCGAAACCTTTTATATGTGCATCCGCGCCGCCCAGGTTGGCTGCGGCGTGGCGCTGTTGCCACGCTTCCTGGTGGAAGAGGAACTGGCCGACGGCAAACTGGTCATTCCGTGGCAGCATGCAATGCCCAGCACCGACGCCTATTACCTTGCGTACCCGGAGCATTCGGCGGAAGTGCCCAAGGTGCGGGACTTTGTGAAGTGGATGCTGGAGCAGATTGATAGCCCGGATGTGGAGCAGCACTAACGTCTTGCACTTTCCCTGTGGCGAGGGGGCTTGCCCCCGTTCGGCTGCGCAGCAGTCGCAATAGCTCCAGCTACGAAGTTGCAAATTTTGGGGCTGCTGCGCAACCCGACGGGGGCAAGCCCCCTCGCCACAAAAGCTCACACCTGCTGGGATCTGCTGCGGTCTAAAAAATTGCTGGTAAACCCTGCCGCTGATATGCGCCACTAGCGCCACTGATCAATACCGCGTCAACGCTGGAGATTCCCGTTATGAGCGAGAGTGTGTTTGCCGATCGTATCGTGCAGAACCTGCTCGACACCGACTTCTACAAACTGACGATGATGCAGGCGGTGCTGCACAACTACCCAAACGTCGAAGTCGAATGGGAGTTTCGTTGCCGCAACGGCGAGGACTTGCGCCCGTACCTGGCGGAAATCCGCTTCCAGATCGAGCGCCTGGCCGAACTGAGCCTGAGCGCCGACCAGTTGAGCTTTCTGGAGCGCATCAGCTTCCTGAAGCCGGACTTCCTGCGCTTTCTCGGGCTGTTTCGCTTCAACCTGCGCTACATCCACACCGGCATCGAAAACGGTGAGCTGTTTATCCGCCTGCGGGGCCCCTGGCTGCATGTGATCCTGTTCGAAGTGCCGCTGCTGGCGCTGGTCAGCGAGGTGCGCAACCGCTACCGCTATCCCGAAGTCGTGCTGGAGCAGGTCCGCGAGCAGCTCTACCGTAAATTCGACTGGCTGAGCGTCAACGCCAGCAGCGATGAATTGTCCGAATTGCAGGTGGCCGATTTCGGCACGCGTCGCCGTTTTTCCTACCGTGTGCAGGAAGAAGTGGTGAACGTGCTCAAGCACGACTTCCCCGGACGCTTCGTCGGCACCAGCAACGTGCACCTGTCCCGGGAACTGGACATGAAACCGCTGGGCACCATGGCCCACGAATGGATCATGGCGCACCAGCAACTCGGCCCACGGCTGATCGACAGCCAGATTGCCGCACTCGATTGCTGGGTTCGCGAATACCGGGGCCTGCTGGGGATTGCCCTGACGGACTGCATCACCATGGATGCCTTCCTCGGCGATTTCGACCTGTTTTTCGCCAAGCTTTTCGACGGTTTGCGCCACGACTCAGGCGATCCGGTGCTCTGGGCCGAAAAAGCCATCGCCCACTATCACAAGCTCGGCATCGACCCGACGAGCAAGACGCTGACCTTCTCCGACAGCCTGACCCTGCCCAAGGCCCTGGAGATATTCCGGGCGCTGCGCGGTCGGATCAATGTCAGCTTCGGCATCGGCACCAACCTGACCTGTGATATTCCGGGTGTCGATCCGATGAGCATCGTGCTTAAAATGACCGCCTGCAACGGCCAGCCGGTGGCGAAGATCTCCGACGAGCCAGGCAAGACGCACTGCAAAGACCCGAATTTCGTCGCTTACCTGCGACACGTTTTCCAGGTTCCTGCCGCCCTTTCAAGTACATCAAGCAAGGAGTGAATTCATGCAAGCCGTACAGCGTGAGATTGCTGAACAGCTCAAGGTCCAGCCGCCATTCGCCGATGAAGCAGCGCTAGAAGTCGAAGTCGCCCGGCGGGTGGCCTTCATTCAGGATTGCCTGGTCAATTCCGGCCTCAAGACCCTGGTATTGGGCATCAGTGGCGGTGTCGACTCCCTGACCGCCGGCCTGCTGGCCCAGCGCGCCGTCCGTGAATTGCGCCAGCGCAGCGGTGATGCCGCGTACAAATTCATCGCCGTGCGCCTGCCTTACGAAACCCAGTTCGATGAGCACGACGCCCAGGCATCGGTGGACTTCATCAAGCCGGACGAGCGCCACACCGTGAACATCGGCCCGGCGGTCAAGGCCCTGGCCAATGAAGTAGCGGCTTTCGAAGGCAAACATGCGGTGTCGGTGGACTTCGTGCTCGGCAACACCAAGGCGCGCATGCGCATGGTCGCCCAGTACACCATCGCCGGCGCGGCCCATGGCCTGGTGATCGGCACCGATCACGCGGCGGAAGCGGTGATGGGTTTCTTCACCAAGTTCGGTGACGGCGCCTGCGACCTGGCGCCGCTAAGTGGCCTGGTGAAAAACCAGGTCCGCGCCATCGCCCGTAGCTTCGGCGCGCCGGAGTCGTTGGTGGAAAAAGTCCCGACCGCCGACCTCGAAGACCTCTCGCCCGGCAAACCGGACGAAGCGTCCCACGGCGTGACCTACGCCGAGATCGACACCTTCCTGCACGGCAACCCGGTGCGCGAGGAAGCGTTCAAGATCATTTGCGACACGTACAACAAGACCCATCACAAGCGGGTGATGCCGTTTGCGCCTTGATTGGTGATTGAATGAAAAAGCCCGCTGAAGTGTTGAGCTTCAGCGGGCTTTTTCTTTGGCCAAGACATGCGTCGATGCATCTGACCCCTTCGCGGGCAAGCCCGCTCCCACAGGTACGGTGGCGTCCCTGTGGGAGCGGGCTTGCCGCGAAGAACGATGATGCGGTGTGCCTGATTACTTCAGGGTAACCGTGCCTTTCATCATCGAGATGTGGCCCGGGAACGAGCAGAAGAAGCCGTATTTCTCAGCGGCATCCAGCTTGGACACATCGAAGGTCACCGAATCGGTTTCCTTGGCGCCAATGATCTTGGTGTGGGCGATCACGCGGGCGTCGCCTTCCTTCAGGTAGTTCTTGTCGATGCCGGCGCCCAGGCCGTCGGTGGCGATCGGCTGCATGTCGGCTTCTTTGCTCAGCACAAAGTTATGGCCCATGACGTTTTTCGGCAGGTTGCCGGAGTGGGTCAGTTCGACGGTGAAGGTCTTGCAGGTCTTGTCGATTTCAATGGCCTTGGTGCTGAAGGCCATTTGATCGGTGGAGTCAATGGTGGTCTTGCACTCGGCAGCCATCAGTTGGCTGCTAGCCAGTGTCAACAGGGATACCGCAGCGAGTTTGGCAAACATGGTGAATCTCCAAGGCAGGGTTAACGAAATCGCGAATGAACAGAAGACTGCCTGAAAACTTCGCAAGTTCATATGACTTGAATCAAAAATTGTATACAACTTTCGGGCTATGAGCCCGATGCAAACAATCTACCGGCCAAGTGTCTGGTCCGGCCCTATCATCAGTTTGTCCCTCCTTCAAATGGAACGCCTGTCATGTCCATCAACCGCCTCTTGTGCAGTTTGCTGGCCGCCTACGCTTGCGGCGCCAGCGGTACGTACGAAACCCGGGAACACCAAGTCTAGCTCTTGGAGTACCGTGCGCCTGCCTTTACTCTGTGGCCCTGATCGACCAAGGAGAAAGGCATGTCTTTAGCATCTGTTTGTGTATTTTGTGGCGCCAGCACCGGCACCAACCCGGCTTATCGCGAAGCCGCCGTGGCCCTTGGCCGGGCGTTGGCCGAGCGCAAGCTGACCCTGGTGTATGGCGGTGGCGCCGTGGGTCTGATGGGCATCGTTGCCGACGCAGCCTTGGCGGCCGGTGGTGAAGTGATCGGCATCATCCCGCAAAGCCTCAAGGACAAGGAAATCGGCCACAGCGGCCTGACTCGCCTGGAAGTCGTCGATGGCATGCACGCGCGCAAGGCCCGGATGGCCGAGCTGAGCGATGCCTTTATCGCGCTGCCAGGTGGCCTTGGCACCCTGGAAGAATTGTTCGAAGTTTGGACCTGGGGCCAGCTCGGTTACCACGGCAAACCGCTGGGTTTGCTGGAAGTGAACGGTTTCTACAGCAAACTCACCGGTTTTCTTGATCACATCGTCGGCGAAGGCTTCGTTCGCGCGCCGCACCGTGACATGCTGCAGGTGAGCGAATCAGCGCAAACCCTGCTCGATGCACTGGATGCCTGGCAACCGTCCATAGCGCCAAAATGGGCCGAGCAAAAACCCAGCTAACGGCTCGGCACCGATACAGGGCAGAATATGCGCCGCTCAACCTCACCTTCGACCCAAGAGGATCGCCCATGGCTAAACCTAATTACTCCTTCGCCAAACGTCAGAGAGACTTGGCCAAGGAGCAGAAGAAAGAGGAAAAGCTTCAGCGCAAGAAAGCTACAGCTGAAGAAGAAGCAGCCGCACTGAACCCGGAAGCAGAAGGTGAAGTGGCCGCAGAAAGTGATGTTGAAGCACCAAAAGATCAGGCGCCCGACGCCTGAGAACCTCCGGGCCGGTTGATCTGATCAGGCCCACCGGATCTGTGTCCAGGGTTGGCAGCTTAGCTGCCGACCCTCACAAGCCAATCACATGACTCCAACACACCGTAATTCCCTGTGGGAGCGGGCTTGCTCGCGAAAGCGGTTTCACATGCAAAAATGATGTTCCTGACACTCCGTCTTCGCGAGCAAGCCCGCTCCCACATTTGATCTTCATTATTCCAGCGGCATCACCGTTACCCGAACTTCCGGGTCATGATTCCCCCCTCCCAGAATCACCCCTCGCAACGGTGACACATCGGAAAAATCCCGGCCCCAGGCCAGGGTGATGTGCTCCAGCGCCGGTTGCACATTGTTGGTCGGATCGAAATCCACCCATCCCAGCACCGGGCAAAACACCGAAACCCAGGCGTGGGACGCATCAGCGCCGATCAATCGCGGCTGGCCCGGCGGTGGCTGGGTCAGCAAATAGCCGCTGATGTACCGCGCCGCCAACCCTCTGGAACGCACGCAGGCGAGCATCAGGTGAGCAAAGTCCTGGCAAACCCCGCGTCGGCGCTCCAGCACCTCCACCAGCGGAGTCGCCACCTGGGTCGCTTCGGCATCGAAGGTGAACTCGCTGAAGATTTTCTCCATCAGTGCCTGCACGCCGAGCAACAACGCTCGACCGGGCGGAAAACAGCTTTGCGAGAACTCGACGAAATTTTTCTTCAGATGCACATACGGCGATTCAAACCGGTATCGGCAGGCTTCGAGTAGCTCGGGCGACAGCGGTTGGCTGCTGTAGGTCAGCGCGCTACGGGTCTCTTCCCACGCCGGTGACCGATTGAAGTCCAACGCAGGCCGGGGCAGTACTTCAATGGTCAGGCTGGCGTTGACCAGCAATTCATCGTGGGGGCGCTCGAACGCCAGCCGGGTCAGCGGATTGCCGAATACATCCAGCTCATCGCGACGCGAGGTCGGCTGCGGGCTGATCAGCATTTGCCGGTCGGTGCAGCGCTGCCAGGCACAAGGCCGTGGCCACAAGTGCGCCAGTTGCTGGGCCAGGGATACCGGACTGTCGTAGTGATAATGGGTGTCGTGGAAAATCTGGTAGTGGGCGCTCATCAGACGGACACCGTGCGCTGGCTGACATCGTCGACATGGGCGAAGTGCCGCAGCGCCAGGCGATCGGACACTTGCCCGCTGGCGTCGGCGATCTCTTGCAGCAACGCGGCCAGCCCTTCGATGGCAGCGCGAACACTCGCAGCACCGAACAGCGGGTTTTCCAGGCAACCCAGATCGAATCGCGCCAGTCGCTCGACCAATTGCGGCAGCGCTGCTTCGCGCGGCACGCCAAAGTCATCGTTGAGGCGTTTGAGGGTGCGGGTCACCAGCTTCAACTGGAACAACACGGCGTGAGGGTTCTGCTCGTCGAGCAATAGCAGGTCGAGCACCGGGATCAGTTGCGCCACCGCCAGGTAGCGAGAGCGGTAAGTAATGCTGCTGTTGCCCAGTTCCAGCAGCCATTCCAGCCCGGCCTGATCGAAAGCCCCGGCGCCCCGCAGGAACGCCGCCAGGCTGCCGCTGAGAAATTGCAGACGCTCGATCCGCCGGCCAATCATCAGGAAACGCCAGCCTTCGTCCCGGGTCATGTCGTCCAGGGCAAAGCCGGACAGCGCCGCGAGGGACATCACCAGACGATTGAGGAAATCCAGCAACTCGCCCAAATCCGGCTCCTCGGTTTCCAGCTCCATGGCTTCGCGCTGCAACTCCACCAGCGCCTGCCAGTTTTCCCGCGAGAGCTTGCCGCGCACCTGCGAAGCGGCCCACTGCAAGCGTTGCAGGTTGGAGCGCAGGCTGAACGGCCAGTCATCGCCGAGCAATGCCGCCAACAGGCGTTCCGGCAACTCGCCCTCCTCGGGCAGCAGCATCAGCCGCTCGCCGAGATCGACCGCGGCCTGCAGGGCTTGCGGGTCGTCGCCGTCGACATAGCGCGCCAGCATGATGCGCAGCAAACGGGCACTGTCGTCACAACGCTCGCAGTAACGACCGAACCAGAACAGGTTTTCCACCACCCGCGACGGCAAGTACGGGTCGCGCCGCACCAGGTCATGCACGCCGATGTTGCGCTGGGCCTTCCATTGTTCGCCGCTCGGCGCACGCTCGCCCAGCACCCAGGTGTCCTTGCTGGCGCCACCGCGTTGCATCGACACCACTTCGGCATCGGCTTGCGCGGCGACCCGGGTCAGGCCACCGGGCAACACCCGATACCCTTCGCGACTGGCCACCGCATACACGCGCATGCCGATGGCACGGGGCTGCAGTTGACCGTCTTCGGCTTGCCAGATCGGCGCCTGGGACAATTGCGCGAGTTCTTGCGCCACATAGGCATATGGCCGCGCCTGCATGCGCTCAGCGAGTGCCTGGCGCTGTTTTTCACTCAAATCACGGCCAAATACCGGTGCGAAGCTTTGGGACGGAAACGCCGGTTTGATCAGCAGTTCCGGCAGTTTTTCCAGGGCCTGGGCCAAGACCGGTGCTTCACCGCACCACCAGGTGGCGATGGACGGCAGGATCAGCTCTTCGCCGAACAGGTATTGATTGATCTTCGGCAGGAAACCCAACAAGCCGGGCGATTCCAGCACGCCGCTGCCGAGGGCGTTGGCCACCAGCACCCGCCCCTGCCGCACCGCTTCCAGCAGGCCCGGCACGCCGAGGGCCGAATCGGTGCGCAACTCCAGCGGGTCGCAGAAATCATCGTCGAGCCGACGCATGATCGCATGGACCCGTCGCAGGCCACTCAGTGTCTTGAGGTAGACCGTAGCATCGCGCACCGTCAGGTCGCCGCCCTCCACCAGCGGATAACCGAGCTGGCGAGCGAGATACAGGTGTTCGAAATAGCTTTCGTTGAAACGTCCTGGCGTCAGCAGCACCACCAATGGCGCGTCCCCGTCACTCGGGGCCTGGCGGGCCAGGGTTTCCTGCAAGGTGCGGAAAAAACCGGCCAGGTGCTGCACTTTCAGATCGCGGTACAACTCGGGAAAGGCCCGGGACACGATGGTGCGGTTTTCCAGCGCATACCCGGCACCCGAAGGCGCCTGGGTACGATCCGCCGTCACCCACCAGCGGCCATCGGGTGTGCGCGCCAGATCCACGGCATACAGGTGCAGAAAGGCTCCATCAGGCGGCTTGATGCCCTGGCAGGGCCAAAGGAAGTTGTTATGCCCGAACACCAGCTCGGCGGGCAGCAAACCTTCGGCAATCAGTCGTTGTGGACCGTAAAGGTCAGCCAGCACGGCATTGAGCAATCGCGCCCGCTGCGCGATGCCGGCCGACAACTGTTGCCACTCATCAGCCGCGATGACATGGGGCAGCAGGTCCAGCTCCCACGGCCGGTCCGCGCCCTTGGGATCGGCATAAACGTTGTAGGTAACGCCGTTTTCCTGAATCTGCCGGGTCAGCAGGGCTTGACGCTGCACCAACTGCGCCGGCGTGCTGCGTTGCAACTGCTCGAACAGCCGACGCCAGTGCGAGCGCACGGCGCCACTGTCGTCGAGCAGTTCGTGATAGGTGCCCGCCGTGAGCGGGTAGCGGTCTAGCAGGTCAGGCATGGAAAGCTCGGCAGACAGCAATGAACGGTCAGACTAACGCAGGCTCGTGACACCCGGATAGACGAAAAATCCGGGCGTCGCGTACGGTTTAGAAACGTCGCAAATCGAGTGTCATCGGCAGCTCGTCGCTGATTTCCACAATCGGGACAGGAAGTTTCCCCGGCGTATGTCCGATGCGGAAGAAACGCGCCATCCGCCGGCTTTCGGCCTCGTTGGCATTGACTGGCAAGCTGTCGTAGTTGCGCCCGCCCGGATGGGCGACGTGGTACTGGCAGCCGCCCAGCGAGCGCTGCATCCAGGTATCGAGCAAGTCGAACACCAGCGGCGCATGGACCGGGATGGTCGGTTGCAGACAGTTGGCCGGTTGCCAGGCGCGAAATCTCACACCCGCGACGAATTCCCCTACACGCCCGGTGGGTTGCAATGGCACCGGTACGCCGTTGCAGGTCAGCAGATAACGCTGGGGTGGCAAGCCGCTGAGCTTGACCTGCAAACGCTCCAGCGACGAATCCACGTATCGCACCGTGCCGCCCACGGCGCCCTCTTCGCCCAGCACGTGCCAGGGTTCGAGCGCCTGACGCAACTCCAGCGCAATACCACTGACGGCGTAGTCGCCAACCTTGGGGAAACGGAACTCCAGATGCGCGGCGAACCATTCGGCCCGCAGCGGATAACCGGCGGCGTTGAGGTCGACGATGACATCGGCGAAGTCTTGTTCGATGAAGTGCGGCAACAGGAAGCGATCGTGCAATTCGGTGCCCCAACGCGCCAGTTTCGGCGGTGCATAGGGCTCGCGCCAGAACCGCGCAACCAATGCCCGCAGCAACAATTGTTGGGCCAGGCTCATGCGCGCATGGGGCGGCATCTCGAACGCACGCAACTCCAGCAACCCAAGGCGCCCGGTGGCGCCGTCCGGCGAATAGAGTTTGTCGATGCAGAACTCGGCGCGGTGGGTGTTGCCGGTGACATCGATCAGCAGGTTGCGCAGCAGACGATCCACCAACCATGGCGGGCATTCCTCACCCGGTGCCGGCATCTGCGCGAAGGCGATTTCCAGTTCGTACAAGGCATCGTTGCGCGCTTCGTCGACCCGTGGCGCCTGGGACGTCGGGCCGATGAACAGTCCGGAAAACAGGTAGGACAGCGACGGATGGTTGTGCCAGTAGCTGATCAGGCTGCGCAGCAGATCCGGGCGACGCAGAAACGGCGAGTCCCCCGGTGTCGCGCCACCCAGCACGAAATGGTTGCCGCCACCCGTACCGGTATGCCGGCCGTCGATCATGAATTTTTCGGTGGTCAGCCGGGTCTGGCGCGCTTCTTCGTAGAGGAATTCGGTGCGCTCGACCAATTCATCCCAGGTCGCGGACGGTTGCACGTTGACCTCGATCACCCCGGGATCCGGGGTGATGCGGAAATTGCTCAGGCGTGGATCGCTCGGCGGTTCGTAACCCTCCAGCAACACCGGGCAGAGCAATTCTTCGGCGGTGGCTTCGATGGCAGCGACCAGTTCGAGGTAATCCTCGACCCGCTCCAGCGGCGGCATGAACAGGTACAACCGGCCTTCCCGCGCTTCGGCGCAGAAGGCGGTGCGGGTCAGCCAGTCGGCGGATTCGTCGATCTTCGGTGCGCGCTCTTGCACCTCGGCAGCCTCGCTTTGGCTTTGCAGTTGCGCGGTGTCGGGCAGCAACGGGAAGTCTTGATTCGGGTCTTGCGGATGAATGAACGGATACTCCGCCGCTTTCACCCAGGGTTGCGAGCCCAGAGGCAACCGATAGCCCAGCGGCGAATCTCCCGGCACCAGGCGGCAATGCTCATCACGCAGGTACCAGCGGCCGCTCTGCCATTGATCGCCCTTGGCGGTACGCGCCAGCGGCAGGACCTGGCCAATCACCTTGTCCAGGCCTTGGCTGAACACTTTGCGCAGACGCGCACGCTCCAGCGGTTCTTCCAGACGCGAGTCTTCGGCGCTGACGTTCTGCGGCAACATCCCTTCGCGCCAGAGGTAATAGAAATTGTCTTCGTAGGCCGCAAACACAAAGCGTGTCGGAATCTTCAGGCGTTCGGCGACACTCGCGAGAAAACGCCCGGCCAGTGCGCCATCCGCGCCATAGTCTTCCTGCTCGTCGGCGATCAGCGCGCTGTTGTGCCAGATCGGCACGCCGTCACGGCGCCAGTAGCAATTGAGCGACCAGCGTGGCAGTTGCTCGCCGGGATACCACTTGCCCTGCCCGAAATGCACCAGTCCCTGGGGTGCGTAGTGTTTACGCATGCGCTGGAACAGTTCGGCGGACAAGCGTCGTTTATCCGGCCCCAGTGCCGCGGTGTTCCACTCGGCGCCGTCCGGGTCATCGATGGACACGAAGGTCGGCTCGCCGCCCATGGTCAGGCGCACATCGCCTTCGAGCAGGTCGGCATCGATCTGCCGGCCCAGGGCCTGGATCGCCAGCCACTGGTCGTCGGTGTAGGGCTTGGTGACCCGTGGCGCCTCCCAGATCCGCTCGACGGACATTTCGTGGCTGAATTCGCACTCGCAAGGTTCCACCAAACCACTGATCGGCGCCGCAGAGGACGGATCGGGACTACAGGCCAACGGAATATGTCCTTCACCGGCAAACAGCCCGGAAGTCGCATCCAGGCCGATCCAGCCGGCGCCGGGCAGATACACCTCGCACCAGGCGTGCAGGTCGGTGAAATCCACGTCGGTGCCGGACGGACCGTCGAGACTTTTGACATCCGCGGTCAGCTGGATCAGGTAGCCCGACACGAAACGTGCCGCCAGCCCCAGGTTGCGCAGCAGTTGCACCAGCAACCAGGCGGAGTCGCGGCACGAACCGGAGGCCTGGTCGAGGGTGTGTTCAGGCGTTTGTACGCCGGGCTCCATGCGGATCAGGTAGTCGATGTCTTCGCTCAGGCGCTGGTTGAGCGCGACGAGAAAGTCCACGGCGGGCAACGGCGTGCGGTCGATGCCGTCCAGATAGGCCTTGAATTTCGGCGTCAGGGGCAGGGTTTCCAGGTAGGGCGCCAGTTCCTTGCGCTCATCGGCGGCATAGGCGAAGGGGATTTTTTCGGCATAGGGTTCGAGGAAGAAGTCGAACGGATTGAAGATCGCCATTTCTGCCAGCAGATCGACTTCGATGCGCAATTCCCCGGTTTTCTCCGGGAATACCAGCCGCGCCAGGTAATTGCCCTGAGGGTCCTGTTGCCAGTTGATGAAGTGCTGCTCAGGGGAGACTTTCAACGCATAGGACAGAATCCGCGTGCGGCTGTGGGCAGCTGGGCGCAGGCGAACGATCTGCGGGCCGAGCTCGACAGCGCGGTCATAGCGGTAATGCGTGACGTGGTGCAATGCGACATGAATCGACACGGCGTGCCTCCTGCGAGCCTTGAGCGTATGGGAAAGCGCGCAAGACTTATGCCATCCAGCGGTGCTGGCGCTTTCCCCCGTTACAGGAGGCAGTACAGCACCAAAATCGGGCGATGCAGGAAAATGGTTTGGCGTAGCTGCACGTATTTGTGGCGAAGCCCGGCTCTTGTGGCGAGGGAGCTTGCTCCCGCTGGGGCGCGAAGCGGCCCTATGTCGGTGTGTCAGATATAGCGAGGAGCCCGCTTTTGCGACGGCTTCGCCGCCGAACGGGAGCAAGCTCCCTCGCCACAGTTTTTTGTCCACCTTAAAACGCAAAACGCCAACCCGAAGGTTGGCGTTCTGTTCAGCGCAGGCGAGGCTTAGCGCGGTACGACCGGTTTACGGGTCGGCTTTGGCCCTTTGCCCTTGGCCGCGTCCTTGCGCTCCTTGGCCGCCTGCTGGTTGCGGGCGAACGCCGCAGCCTTGGCTTGCTCACGCTTGTCCCACGGGTTGCCGCCATCGCTCGCGCGTGGTGGCAGGCCGGTGTGCTGGGTCAAGATCTTGGTGGTCTTTTCTCCTGCAACCTTGTGGCTACCGGCTGGCGTCGAGTTCTTGCGACGGGCGCTCTGGTAGCTGTCGGTCGACGGCTGGTGCAGCGGGATCAGCTGGTTCTTGCCCGGCCCGATCAGATCGGCGCGGCCCATGCGGGTCAACGCTTCACGCAGCATCGGCCAGCCTTTCGGGTCGTGATAACGCAAGAATGCCTTGTGCAGACGACGCTGCTCCTCGCTCTTGACGATGGTCACCGCGTCGCTCTTGTACGTCACCTTGCGCAGCGGGTTCTTGCCCGAGTGGTACATCGCGGTGGCGGTGGCCATCGGCGACGGGTAGAACGCCTGCACCTGGTCGGCGCGGAAGCCGTTGCCCTTGAGCCACAGGGCGAGGTTCATCATGTCTTCATCGGTGGTACCCGGGTGGGCGGCGATGAAGTACGGAATCAGGTACTGCTCCTTGCCCGCTTCCTTGGAGTACTTCTCGAACATGCGCTTGAACTTGTCATAGCTGCCGATGCCCGGTTTCATCATCTGGTTGAGCGGACCTTCCTCGGTGTGTTCCGGGGCGATCTTCAGGTAACCACCGACGTGGTGGGTCACCAGTTCCTTGACGTACTCCGGCGACTCGACCGCGAGGTCGTAGCGCAGGCCGGAAGCAATCAGGATCTTCTTCACACCCGGCAATTCACGGGCGCTGCGGTACAGCTGGATCAGCGCCGAGTGGTCGGTGTTCAGGTTCGGGCAGATGCCAGGGAACACGCACGATGGCTTGCGGCACGCGGATTCGATTTCCGGGCTCTTGCACGCGATGCGGTACATGTTCGCGGTCGGGCCGCCGAGGTCGGAGATCACGCCGGTAAAACCGGGAACCTTGTCACGGATCTCTTCGATTTCGCGAATGATCGACTCGTGGGAACGGTTCTGGATGATCCGGCCTTCGTGCTCGGTGATCGAGCAGAAGGTGCAGCCGCCGAAGCAGCCACGCATGATGTTCACCGAGAAACGGATCATGTCGTAGGCCGGGATCTTCTCCTTGCCGTACGCCGGGTGCGGAATGCGCGCATAGGGCATACCGAACACGTAGTCCATTTCTTCGGTGGTCATCGGAATCGGTGGCGGGTTGAACCAGACGTCCACTTCGCCATGCTTCTGCACCAGCGCACGGGCGTTGCCCGGGTTGGTTTCCAGGTGCAGCACGCGGTTGGCGTGGGCGTAGAGCACCGCATCGTTACGGACTTTTTCCACCGACGGCAAACGAATCACGGTCTTGTCGCGGGTCATGCGCGGGCTGGCCAGGATCTGCACGACCTTGGCTTCCTGCGGATCTTCAACCGGCCCCTTCTCCTGCTCGATGGCGCAGGCCTGGGTGTCCTGGGTGTTCACGTACGGGTTGATGATCTTGTCGATCTTGCCCGGACGGTCGATGCGCGTGGAATCGACTTCGTACCAGCCTTGCGGCGTGTCACGACGGATGAACGCGGTGCCGCGCACGTCGGTGATGTCTTCGATCTTGTGACCGTAGGACAGGCGCTGGGCGACCTCGACGATGGCCCGCTCGGCGTTGCCGTAGAGCAGGATGTCGGCGCTGGCGTCGATCAGGATCGAGTTGCGTACCCGGTCCTGCCAGTAATCGTAATGCGCGATGCGGCGCAGGGACGCCTCGATGCCGCCGAGCACGATCGGCACATGCTTGTAGGCTTCCTTGCAGCGCTGGCTGTAGACCAGGCTCGCACGGTCCGGACGCTTGCCGGCCATGCCACCTGGCGTGTAGGCGTCATCGGAACGGATTTTCTTGTCGGCGGTGTAGCGGTTGATCATCGAGTCCATGTTGCCGGCCGCGACACCGAAGAACAGGTTCGGCTCGCCGAGCTTCATGAAATCGTCTTTGGACTGCCAGTTCGGCTGGGCAATGATCCCCACGCGGAAGCCCTGGGACTCCAGCAGCCGGCCGATGATCGCCATGCCGAACGACGGGTGGTCGACGTAGGCATCACCGGTGACGATGATGATGTCGCAGGAATCCCAGCCGAGCTGATCCATCTCCTCCCTGCTCATGGGCAGGAACGGCGCTGGCCCGAAACATTCGGCCCAGTACTTGGGATAGTCAAATAACGGCTTGGCTGCTTGCATGTCGATAACCGGTGTTGGCTTTCATTGAATTTCGCGGGCGCGGAATATAGCACATTTTTTGACCAATTCCGACGGCTGTGGTCGGAAATTGGTGGGAGCTGGCAATCCCAAGGCAACACATCGCTTTTGTGGCGAGGGGGCTTGCCCCCGTTCGGCTGCGAAGCAGTCGTAAATCAGCCAACTCGTTTCATCTGGAGAATGGCGACCGCAGGCTTTGGGGTCGCTTCGCAACCCAACGGGGGCAAGCCCCCTCACCACAGAGGCCCTGCATCAACAGTTACTCGTCGTCATCGAAGTTATAGCTACCCGGCGCCAGGTTCTCGAAGCGGGTGTACTTACCGATGAACGCCAGGCGGATAAAGCCGATCGGGCCGTTCCGCTGCTTGCCGATGATGATTTCGGCAATGCCCTTGTGCTCGGTTTCCGGGTGATACACCTCGTCGCGGTAAACGAACATGATCACGTCGGCATCCTGCTCGATGGCTCCGGATTCCCGGAGGTCGGAGTTGATCGGCCGTTTGTTCGGCCGCTGCTCGAGGGAGCGGTTGAGCTGGGACAGCGCCACCACCGGGCAGTTGAATTCCTTGGCCAAGGCTTTCAAGGAACGCGAGATTTCAGAAATCTCGTTGGTTCGGTTGTCGCCGCCGGAACCTGGAATCTGCATCAATTGGAGGTAGTCGATCATGATCAGGCCGATCTCACCATGCTCACGCGCCAGACGCCGGGTCCGCGCACGCATTTCCGACGGGCTGATACCGGCGGTGTCGTCGATGAACAGCTTGCGGTCATTGAGCAGGTTGACCGCCGAAGTCAGGCGCGGCCAGTCGTCATCTTCCAGCTGACCGGAACGCACCTTGGTCTGGTCGATCCGACCGAGGGACGACAGCATACGCATGACCAGCGATTCGCCTGGCATCTCGAGGGAATACACCAGAACGGCCTTGTCGCTGCGCAGTACGGCGTTTTCCACCAGGTTCATCGCGAAGGTGGTTTTACCCATCGACGGACGACCGGCGACGATGATCAAGTCAGCCGGCTGCAGGCCGCTGGTCTTCTCATCAAGATCGGTGTAGCCAGTGGACAGGCCGGTAATGGCGTTGTCAGTGTTGAACAGCGTGTCGATGCGATCGATGGCCTTGGTCAACAGGTCGTTGACGCCCACCGGGCCACCGGTTTTCGGCCGGGCCTCGGCAATCGCGAAGATCTGGCGCTCGGCTTCATCGAGGATCTCCTCGGCAGTGCGACCTTCCGGGTTGAAGGCGCTGTCAGCGATCTCGGTGCTGATGCCGATCAGTTGGCGCAACGTCGCGCGCTGACGGACGATCTGCGCATAGGCCTTGATGTTAGCGACCGACGGGGTGTTTTTCGCCAGCTCGCCGAGGTAACCGAGGCCGCCAACTTGCGACGTCTGACCTTCCTTGTCCAGTTGCTCGGACAGGGTCACGACGTCGATCGGCATGTTCTGATCGGCCAGCTTGGCGATCGCACGGAAAATCAGACGGTGGTCATGTCTATAGAAATCGCCGTCGGAGACTTGATCGAGCACGCGCTCCCAGGCGTTGTTGTCCAGCATCAGACCACCGAGTACAGCCTGTTCGGCCTCGATGGAATGCGGCGGCACTTTCAGCGCGGCGGTTTGCAGATCGTATTGCTCAGGAGCGGAGATTTCGTTCATGGCCACTTGGAATCAGATGTAAAAACGGGGATGCCAGAAAGACAAAGGGCACGACCTGTAAACAGGATCGTGCCCGATGTTACCGGCTAGCACCCGAGGGTGCCAGCCGACAAGTGCTGCTTAAGCTGCTACCACGACAACGCGTACGGTGGCTTCAACTTCGGCGTGCAGGTGCACGGCTACGTCGAATTCGCCTACGTTGCGGATGGTGCCGTTCGGCAGACGAACTTCGCTCTTCTGCACTTCAACGCCGGAGGCGGTCAGTGCGTCAGCGATGTCGTGAGTACCGATCGAACCGAACAGCTTGCCTTCGTCGCCAGCGGTGGCAGTGATGGTCACTTCCAGCTCGGCCAGTTGGGCAGCGCGGCTTTCAGCCGATGCTTTGCGATCTGCTGCAGCTTTTTCCAGCTCAGCGCGACGCTCTTCGAACGCAGCCAGGTTGGCTGGGGTCGCAGCGGTAGCTTTGCCGTAAGGCAGCAGGTAGTTACGACCGTAACCAGCCTTAACGTTCACTTTGTCACCCAGGTTGCCCAGGTTGGTGACTTTTTCCAGAAGGATCAGTTGCATGTGAAAATCCTCTTAACTTTTAACCTTCACCGTTCGCGTTATCGGCATCTTTCGGTGCCGAACGACCGCGAAAATCAATCAGGCTGTCGACGATGGCCAGGACCACCAGCAACGGATAGATCAGTTGCATGAACAGCAACAGCGTCACGTACAACCCCACCAGCCAGAACCTGGCCAGTCGCTTCTGCGCCACCAGCCCGTGAATCAGGGCCAGCCCGGCGAACACAAGCGGTACACTGCACAACGGCGTCAACATGGCCATCTGTGAACCGAGATTCGGCCCCAGAAGCATGCACGCCAGCAGCAACATCGCCGGCAACAGCGGGAAGCGGATGGCGCGAAACTCGCGACCAAAACCGCCCGGGTTATACAACAACGCCTGCCAGTAGCGCCCGACAAGCAGGCTCAGCAAGCTGACGATTTGCAACAACGCCGCAATCAGGCCGGTCAGGACCGGTGCAATCAGGGACGCGAAACGCGCTTGTTCGTCTACCGACAACTTCTGGTAGACATCGCCGAGTAGCGACGGCATGACCTTGATCAAAGCCTGCGCCAGCATCTCGATCTGGGGAGCAAAAGCTGTCCCCAACACCACTGAAAACACCACTCCCATCGCTATGCTGACCAGCAGCACGCGGTTCCAGGACTCGCTTGCGCGCAAAACCAACGCAAGGCTCGCAGACCCCAGCAGCACCAGAAGTGCCCGTGGGTCGTCGGAGTAAAGCCACCAGATCAATGCCGGCAGCAGTCCCAGAGCAAGAACGCCCAGGGCGTCCTTCAATCCGCGCCGCAGGAGCACAAGGCATCCGGCGGCAGCACCCAACCAATACAACAACGGCAATGCCGCACATCCAGCCACTACCAGAGTGGCCTGCATACGGCCCCGCATGATGAACTCAGCTAAGGCACGCATACATTCAATCCTTTGCTACGTGTCGACTGCCCGGTCTCAGCGGCCGTGGCTGTCGGTGTAGGCCAGCAGGGCCAGGAAGCGGGCGCGCTTGATAGCGGTGGCCAGCTGACGCTGATAACGAGCTTTGGTACCGGTGATGCGGCTTGGAACAATTTTGCCGGTCTCGGATACGTAGGCTTTCAGAGTGTTGAGATCTTTGTAATCGATCTCTTTCACGTCTTCAGCGGTGAAGCGGCAGAATTTACGACGACGGAAGAAACGTGCCATTTGATAGGCTCCTTAAAAGGTCCGTGGATTACTCGTCAGCGTTATCGCTGTTGTCGCTGTCATCACTATCAGCGCTTTCAGCGCCTTCGTGCTCAGGACGGTCGCGACGCTCACGGCGCTCACTGCGGTTTTCTTCAGCCTTGAGCATCTCGGACTGGCCGGTAACGGCTTCGTCGCGACGGATGACCAGGTTACGGATCACTGCATCGTTGTAGCGGAAGTTGTCTTCCAGCTCGGCCAGGGCCTTGCCAGTGCACTCAACGTTCAGCATCACGTAGTGAGCCTTGTGAACATTGTTGATTGCGTAGGCCAGTTGACGACGGCCCCAATCTTCCAGACGGTGGATTTTGCCGCCGTCTTCTTCGATCAGCTTGGTGTAACGCTCAACCATGCCGCCGACTTGCTCGCTTTGATCCGGGTGGACCAAAAAGATGATTTCGTAATGACGCATGAATGCTCCTTACGGGTTGTAGCCTGCCGCTCAAAAGCGGTCAGACAAGGAGTGAATGACACTTATGGACTTGCGGACGCTAGACACGTTGGTGCCTGCCATCACAGCAAGGGGCGCAATTGTAGAGAAGGGGCGAGGGAGGCGCAAGGTAATTGGCGATTATTTGAACAGCCACCATTTACCACACCCCGTAGGAGCCGGCTTGCTGGCGATCGATGCGATTGGGTATGTCAGACACACCGAGGTGCATGGATCGCCAGCAAGCCGGCTCCTACAGGCTGGGTCAGGGCTTCTTGGCAGCAGCCTTGGCTTTGACACTGCGCTGGCGCTGCGCTTCGAACAGGCAGACACCGGTTGCAACAGAAACGTTGAGACTGCTGACGCTACCGGCCATCGGCAGGTTCACCAGGTAGTCGCAATGCTCGCGGGTCAGGCGACGCATGCCTTTGCCTTCGGCACCCATGATCAGGATGGTCGGGCCGGTCAGATCCTGGTCATACAGGCTGACTTCAGCTTCACCGGCCGTACCGACCACCCACAAACCACGCTGCTGGAGCTTTTCCAGGGTGCGCGCCAGGTTGGTCACGGCAACCAGCGGAATCACTTCCGCCGCGCCGCAGGCAATTTTTCGTACAACCGGAGTCAGGGTCGCCGACTTGTCCTTCGGCACGATCACTGCCAGCGCACCCGCCGCATCGGCGGAACGCAGGCAGGCGCCGAGGTTATGCGGATCGGTCACGCCATCGAGCACCAGCAACAACGGCGCGCCGTCGGTGCGATCGAGCAACTCGTCGAGCATCGCCTCGCCCCAGACCTGGCTCGGACTCACGTCCGCGACCACACCCTGGTGCACGCCTTCAACCCAGGCGTCCATTTCGCGACGCTCGGCCTGGCCGACCTGGACCCGGTTTTCGTTGGCCAGCTCGATCAGCGTCTGGACCCGAGGATCATTGCGGCCTTCGGCCAGCCAGATCTGCTTCACGCGTTTCGGGTGATGACGCAACAACGCTTCTACAGCATGGACACCGTAGATCTTTTCCAACTGACTCATGGCTTGGCCTTAGGTTTACGCGCCCCGCCACTCTTGGCTGGAGCCGAGCCCGCTTTTGGCGGGCCTTTACGATGTTTGCTCGGTTTGGCTGGCTTGCCGCCGACGGCCTTGTCAGGCGTCGACCGACTGGTCTTTCCCCCAGACGCCGCTTTACCGCCGCTTTTCGCACCGGCCAGCAACGCCTGTTTCATTTCACGACTCTTGCGCACTTCGGCGTTTTTCGCCGCCGCATCGCTCGGGCGATAGGCTTCTGCAGCCTTTTCCTTGGCAGGACGACGACCGGTTTTCGCCGGGGCCGGCTCTGCTTCCGATTTTTTGGAAGACGCCGCAGGTGCTGCGGTTTCAGTACCACGTTTCTTGCGACCGATCGGCGCGCTGATGGTTGTTTCAGCCATCTCGAAGTCGATCTTGCGTTCGTCGAGGTCGACGCGCATGACCCGCACTTCCACGGTGTCGCCCAAGCGGAAGCTACGACCGGTACGCTCACCGGCCAGGCGGTGGTGCACAGGGTCGAAGTGGTAGTAATCGCCCGGCAGCGCGGTGACGTGCACCAGGCCTTCGACGTAGATATCGGTCAGCTCGACGAACAGACCAAAACCGGTCACGGCGGTGATCACACCCGGGAACGATTCGCCCACGCGATCCTTCATGAACTCGCACTTGAGCCAGTTCACTACGTCGCGGGTTGCTTCGTCAGCACGGCGCTCGCTCATCGAGCACTGCTCGCCGAGCTGCTCCAGGGCCGCTTCGTCGTACGGATAGATGCGTGCCTTCGGAATGGTCATCGCACCGGCACGGCGAACGTGCGGGGTGTCCTGCTTCGAATGGATCACGCTGCGAATCGCCCGGTGCGTGAGCAAGTCCGGGTAGCGACGGATCGGCGAAGTGAAGTGCGTGTACGCCTCGTAATTCAGGCCGAAGTGGCCCTGGTTATCGGCGCTGTACACCGCTTGGCTCAACGAACGCAGCATGACGGTCTGGATCAGGTGGAAATCCGGGCGATCCTTGATACCGGCCAGCAGAGCCTGGTAATCCTTTGGCGACGGGCCATCCTTGCCTTTGTGCAGGGACAGGCCGAGCTCGCCGAGGAACGCGCGCAGTTTTTCCAGACGCTCCGGTGGCGGACCATCGTGGACGCGATACAGCGCCGGGATTTCGTGCTTCTTCAGGAATTCAGCGGTGGCCACGTTGGCCGCCAGCATGCATTCCTCGATCAGCTTGTGCGCGTCGTTACGAATGGTCGGACGGATTTCAGCGATCTTGCGCTCGGAACCGAAGATAATCCGGGTTTCCTGAGTTTCGAAATCGATCGCGCCACGTACGTGACGGGCCGCCAGCAATACCTTGTACAGCGAGTACAGCTGCTTGAGGTGCGGTACGACGTCGGTGTACTCACCGCGCAGTTTGCGCGCCTCAGTGGCTTTCGGCGTTTCCAGCATCGCACTGACCTTGTTGTAGGTCAGGCGGGCATGGGAGTGGATCACCGCTTCGTAGAAGCAGTAGTCGGTCATTTCGCCGGATTTGGAGATGGTCATCTCACAAACCATGGCCAGGCGATCGACTTGCGGGTTCAGCGAGCACAAACCGTTGGACAGCTGCTCGGGCAGCATCGGAATCACGCGCTCGGGGAAGTACACCGAGTTGCCGCGAACCTGCGCTTCGGCATCCAGCGCCGAACCGAGTTTCACGTAGCTGGAGACGTCGGCAATCGCCACGTACAACTTCCAGCCACCGGAGAACAGGCGCAGCTTGCCCGGACGGGCTTCGCAGTAGACCGCGTCATCGAAGTCGCGGGCATCTTCGCCGTCGATGGTGACGAACGGCAGATGACGCAGGTCGATACGTTTCTCTTTGTCCTTCTCTTCGACTTCCGGCTTGAGCTTGCCGGCTTCCTTGAGCACGGCGTCAGGCCAGACGTGAGGAATGTCGTAGGTACGCAGGGCAACATCGATTTCCATGCCCGGCGCCATGTAGTTGCCCACGACCTCGACCACGTCGCCTTGCGGCTGGAAGCGTGGCGTCGGCCAGTGAGTGATCTTCACTTCGACGAACTGACCGATCTGCGCGTTGGCGTTACGACCCGGCGTGACCAGCACTTCCTGCTGGATCTTCGGGTTGTCGGCAACGACAAAACCGATGCCACCCTCTTCGAAGTAGCGGCCAACGATGGTTTCGTGAGCGCGGGACACCACCTCGACGATCATGCCTTCGCGGCGACCACGACGATCCAGGCCGGAAACACGGGCCAGGGCACGGTCACCGTCGAACACCAGGCGCATCTGCGCCGGGCTCATGAACAGGTCATCACTGCCATCGTCCGGCACCAGGAAGCCGAAGCCATCGCGGTGACCACTGATGCGGCCCAGGATCAGGTCGAGCTTGTCCACCGGCGCATAAGTGCCGCGACGGGTATAGATGAGTTGAGCATCGCGCTCCATGGCGCGCAGGCGGCGGCGCAGGGCTTCGATCTGGTCTTCTGTGGTCAGACCAAACTCTTCGACCAGTTGCTCGCGGTTAGCAGGCGAACCTCGATCAGCGAGGTGCTGAAGGATCAGTTCACGGCTAGGAATAGGGTTTTCATATTTTTCCGCTTCACGAGCGGCCTCGGGATCGAGGGACTGCCAATCGGCCATTAGAGAGTTTTCACCTTGTCTATATGCGGGTTAGTTTGGCATAGGCGTAATGAAACGGGAAATTTCAAGCTAAGACGACCCTTCTAAAGCCCTGTATCGACACTGCAAAGCTGTTTTGAAGACCACTGGCGAAATTTTCCAGGTTTTTTTGATTCCGGGGGTTTACAGTTAAAAAGACGCTCCGTATAGTGCGCGCCATCGACGACGGACAACGTTGCCGATACTGCCCAGATGGTGAAATTGGTAGACACGCCAGCTTCAGGTGCTGGTGACCGCAAGGTCGTGGAAGTTCGAGTCTTCTTCTGGGCACCAATTTCGAGCTTGAGATTAGATCAATTTCAAGGCTCACACAAAAACCCGCGAAAGCGGGTTTTTGCATTCTGGGCCACTGGTTTAATTAATTTTAAAATCAGGGGTTTACAGATCAAATTGCTCTCCGTATAGTTCGCCACATCAACAGCGGCAACGCTTGCGATGAATGCCCAGATGGTGAAATTGGTAGACACGCCAGCTTCAGGTGCTGGTGACCGCAAGGTCGTGGAAGTTCGAGTCTTCTTCTGGGCACCAATTCAAATTCAAGGTTACGACCTTGAGTTTCACAAAAACCCGCGAAAGCGGGTTTTTGCGTTTCCGGCATTCAAAAATGTTCGAACCACCACCATTCATGTGGCGAGGGGGCTTGCCCCCGTTCGGCTGCGAAGCAGTCGTAAACTCGGCAAATGCGGTGTAGTGAAGTATGCCCTGGGGCCGCTTCGCGACCCAACGGGGGCAAGCCCCCTCGCCACAATAGCCCTTCCATTTACCGAACCTACCAAACGCCCTTCAACATCGCAGCGCGCTTTTGAGAAATAATATCGTTTATCATTGTTGCAAGTTTTTGCAATGCGACAGTGAGGAACCCTGCGAATGATGTTTCGAAATACCCTGCGCCGCGGCTTGACCATCACCCTGCTCGGCCTGGCACTTGCCTCCCCCCTCACCCAAGCCGCCGACCCGGTTTCCCTGACGCTCTACAACGGCCAACACAAAGAAGTCGGTGACGCAGTCGCCAAAGCCTTCGAAGCCAAGACAGGCATCCACGTCAATGTGCGCAAAGGCAGTAGCAATCAGCTCGCCAGCCAGGTCGTCGAAGAAGGCGATCGCTCCCCTGCCGACGTGATCTACACCGAAGAATCGCCGCCACTGAACAAACTTGGCGAACAAGGCCTGCTGGCCAAGGCGGATGACGCCACGCTGGCCGTACTGCCCAAGGAATACGTCGCCAGCAATGGCACCTGGATTGGCGTGACGGCCCGGGTGCGCGTCGTCGCCTTCAACCCCAAGCTGATCGACGAAAAAGACCTGCCGACGTCGGTGATGGATTTCTCCGATCCAAAATGGCAAGGCAAGGTCGGCTTTGTGCCCACCAGTGGCGCCTTCCAGGAACAAGCCGTCGCCATCATCAAAGTGCACGGCATGGACGCTGCCGAAGAATGGCTGACCGGGCTGCGCGCATTCGGCAAAACCTACAGCAACAACATGGTCGCGCTCAAAGCCGTGGAAAATGGCGAAGTGGCCACCGTGCTGGTCAACAACTACTACTGGTTCGCCTTGCAGCGTGAAAAAGGCCAGCTCGATTCGAAATTGCATTATTTCACCGGTGGCGACGTCGGCGGGCTGATCACCGTTTCCAGCGCAGCGGTGCTGAAATCCAGCAAACACCCAATAGAAGCCCAGCAATTGCTCGCCTACATGGCCAGCGAGGAAGGCCAGCGCGTGATCACCCAGACCACCGCCGAATACCCGCTGCACAAAGGCATGGAATCTGATCGCGGACTCAAGCCATTCAGCGAGCTGGAAGCACCGAAAGTCACACCAGCCGACCTGGGCAATGCCGAAGAAGCCCTGGACCTGGAACGTGATGTTGGCCTGAACTGATGAGCGCATCGCTTTCCACGTATGGCGGGTACGTGCCGCGGCGCAAGCGGCCGTCGATCTGGCTGGTCCTGCCGGTATTGCTACTGGTAGTGCTCAGTTTGCTGCCGCTGGCCTATGTCGGGCTCAAGGCCTGGCAAGCAGGCTGGGCCGAGGCGCTGCATTTGCTGTGGCGCCCCTACGTGTTCGGGCTCCTGCGCAACACCCTGGCGCTGATGGTCGGCGTGACGCTGGCCTGCGGCGTGATCGGCCTGTCGCTGGCGTGGCTGCTGGAGCGCAGCAATCTGCCGGGGCGGCGCTTGTGGGGCGTGATCCTGTGCCTGCCCTTCGCCGTACCGGCGTTTGTCAGCAGTTTTACCTGGGTTTCCTTGAGTGCTCATTTCGAAGGGCTCGGCGGGGCAATTCTGGTGATGACACTCTCTAAATACCCGCTGATTTTCCTGCCCGTGGCGGCGACCCTGCGCAATCTCGACCCCTCACTGGAAGAGTCAGCGCGCACGCTGGGACAGAACCGCTGGGGCGTGTTTTTCAAGGTCACCCTGCCCCTGCTCTGGCCGTCGCTGCTCGCCGGTTCTTTGCTGATTGCCCTGCACATGCTGGTGGAGTTCGGCGCGCTGTCGATCATCGGCCTGCAAACCTTCACCACCGCGATCTATCAACAGTTCGAGCTGGAGTTCAGCAATGCCAATGCGGCGATGCTCTCCGCCGTGCTGCTGATGCTGTGTCTGGCGCTGCTGTGGCTGGAGCTGCGCGTGCGCGGCAAGGGTCGACACGTGCGCACTGGCCAGGGTGCCGCGCGACAAGCGGAGCAGGTTCGATTGGGGCCGTGGGCCGTGGCGGGACAGCTTTATTGCCTGCTGCTGGCAGTCATCGGCAGCGGGATTCCGCTGGGCATGCTGGCGTACTGGTTGGCGGTGGGATCGTCGGCGGCCTTTCCGGTGGCGGCAATCGGCGAAGCATTGCTGTCATCCCTCGCACTGTCGCTGGGTGGCGCTGCGGTTTGCCTGGTGCTGGCGGTGCCGGTCGGCCTGCTGGTCGTGCGCTACAAAGGTCAACTGGCGATCTGGGCCGAGCGCTTGCCGTACTTGCTACATGCCCTGCCGGGCCTGGTCATTGCCCTGACCCTGGTGTATTTCGCCCTGCACTATGTGCCGATGCTGTACCAGACTTCGGCACTGTTGCTGATCGCCTACGCCCTGCTGTTTCTGCCGCTGGCGCAGGCACCGATCCGCACCGCCCTGAACAAGGCGGCACCGCAACTTGAGGAGGCGGCACGCACGCTGGGAGCCTCGTCATTCAGCGCGTTCTGCCGAGTGACACTGCCGATTATTTTCCCGGCGCTGGGAGCGGCTTTTGCCCTGGTGTTCCTGGATGCGATGAAGGAACTGACGGCGACCTTGCTGCTGAGCCCGACCGGGCTGAACACCCTGGCGACGGAAGTCTGGGCGCATACCGCGAATGTGGAGTTTGCGGCGGCGGCGCCTTATGCGGCGTTGTTGATAGTGGTGTCGGGGTTGCCGGTCTATTTGCTGACGACCCGGATGTATCTGAGCCGCTGACACCGCTTTCGCGAGCAAGCCTGCTCCCACAGGGAAACGCATTCCAATGTGGGAGCGGGCTTGCTCGCGAAGGGGCCGGCACAGACAACCGATCAGGCCCTGAACTGCCCCAGGCTCGCCTTCAACTGTGCAGCCAGACCATCGAGCACCTTGCCGCTCGCCGTGGTCGCCACGACAGCTTGCGCCGCTTTCTCGGCCTGGGCGTGAATGGTCTGGACCCGCCCCCGCACTGCCTGCGCGCCCTGCGCCTGATGTGCCGCAGCCTGGGTAGCCAGACCAATTGCCGCATGAACCTGTTCGACCGATGCCTGCACCGACTGCTGCAACCGCGCACTGTCGCGCAGCACCAGCAACCCCTCATTGGCCTGGCGCCCGGCCTGGCCAATTGCCGCCACCGCCTCACGCGCGCCTTGCTGCAGCGCAACGATGTGCGCCTGAATATCGCCGGTGGAACTCTGCGTCTTGCTCGCCAGCGCCCGAACCTCGTCGGCCACCACGGCAAACCCGCGCCCGGTCTCGCCGGCACGCGCCGCTTCAATAGCGGCGTTCAGCGCCAGCAAGTTGGTCTGCTCGGCGATGCCATGAATCACCGTCAATACCACCTCGATCTGTTCACTTTGCTGCGCCAGGCGCTCGATCACTTGCGCACCGGTATTGACCTGACCCGCCAGCTCCTCGATCAGACTGCCGACTTTCGCCGAGGTCCGGGTGTTTTCATCGGTGGCCTGGCGAATGTCCACGACCTGCTTCAGCGCCGCCTGCATGGCATGGCTTTCCGACTGCGCCTCATCGGCCATTTGCGACAGCGCGCGCAAACTCTCCGCCACCTCGTCACGCTGCATGCCCGCCGCCGCATCTGCACCGGCGTTGCGCAAGGTCATGGCGCCAATCTCGACACCGGTACGCTGAGCCACATCGCCCGCCTCGCGCACGATCGGCTGCAACTTATCCACAAAGCGATTGACCGCCGAGGCCATGTCGCCGATTTCATCCTTGCTGTTGATCTGCACACGCTTGGTCAGATCGCCCTCGCCCGCCGCCAGGTCATCCATGGCAACGATCAGCATTTTCAGGCGATTGACCACTCGGCGACCGAGCACCACCGCCAACAGCAGCAGGACACCAAAACCCACCACCGCCAGGCACACACCGATGCGCCAGCGCAAAGTCGCGGCCGCTTCCTGCACGGTGCTGGTGGTGTTGGCTTTCATTTCAGCCGCCGTGGACTGCGCTGACTGCAGGCGCGCACGCATGGCCGTCGCGCTGTCGGCCGCTGCGCCCTTGAGGCTGTCGCCGACCAGTTGATCGCTGCTGGCGATCAGGGCCGAGAAGCGCTTGTCGAGGGCCGCCAAGTCAGTCTCCACCGAAGCAGTCGAGACCCCCATCAGCACCTTGCCGATTTCCACGCCATTGGGGTTGATCGAAGCCTCGATGTAGAACACCGACGGATCGTTCTTCGCCGCATCCAGCACTTTGTCGAGCGCCCGCTCACCCTGGCCTTTTTCCAGCAGCGCCTTGTTGATCGGATTTTCCCGATTGAGGTAGCGCGTCAGGTGTTGACCGGTGGCGTCGTCATACACCACGAACAGCACATTGGGATTGCGCTGGGCCCGACGGGCGAATTCGGACAGTGTTGGAACATCGTTGTCCCACATGGCGCGGGGCGCGACCGAAGCCAGAAGCTGCGCCATATCGTTGGCGGAGTCCTTCAGGTCCTTTTCCAGGGTCGAACGCAATTGCGCCTGCTCTTCCTCAAGTCGCGAGGACAAACCGGCCGTAAGGCGCTGACGGGTACTGGTAGAGAGGCTGTCCAGACTGGACGTGACTTCGCGCCCTGCCTGCTCAAGCTCGGCAGAGAGCTTTTGGCTGTCCGCGCCCAGGCGCTTACCCAGATCGGCTTCCAGCGCGGTCACCGTGCTCCGGGTCAGAGCGACAGCTACCAGCACCTGCACCAAAAGGGCGATACCAAGGGTAACGAACACGGGCCGCAACAAACGGCTTTGTAACAGTGAGAGAACGGCCGACACTGTGAATCCCTCTGCTTGGACGCCATTAATTTGATGGCATTCTTTTGAGAAGATTTACAGCAAAGGTCATGCCGTCCTACAGACAAATACGACAAAGGCCCCGATTAAGGAGCCTTTGTGTTTTACATCAACGACTTATCAAGCAAACGGATGACGCAGAACGATGGTTTCGTTGCGATCCGGGCCCGTCGAAATAATGTCGATCGGCGCGCCGATCAGCTCTTCAACGCGCTTGATGTAAGCACGGGCGTTAGCCGGCAGCTCTTCCAGGGTTTTGGCACCCACGGTCGACTCGGTCCAGCCCGGCACTTCTTCGTACACTGGCTGCAGGCCTACGTAGCTGTCTGCATCAGTCGGGGCAACCGCATTACCTTGCGCATCCTTGTAGCCGACGCAGATGTTGATGGTTTCCAGACCGTCGAGTACGTCCAGCTTGGTCAGGCAGATGCCCGAGATGCTGTTCACATCGATAGCGCGACGCAGGATAACAGCGTCGAACCAGCCACAACGACGAGCACGGCCAGTAGTCGCGCCGAATTCGTGACCTTGTTTAGCCAGGTGCGCACCGACTTCGTCGAACAGCTCCGTCGGGAATGGACCCGAACCTACACGCGTGGTGTAAGCCTTGGTGATGCCCAGGATGTAGTCCAGGAACATCGGGCCAACACCCGAACCGGTAGCAACGCCGCCAGCGGTGGTGTTGGAGCTGGTCACGTACGGGTAGGTACCGTGGTCGATGTCCAGCAGGGAGCCTTGGGCGCCTTCGAACATGATGTCTTTGCCAGCGCGACGCAGGTCGTGCAGCTCGGCAGTCACGTCCAGCATCAGCGGCTTGAGCAGCTCAGCGTATTCCTTGCATTCGGCCAGGGTCTTGTCGAATTCGATGGCTGGCTCTTTGTAGTAACCCACCAGCATGAAGTTGTGGTAATCCACCAGTTCACGCAGTTTGTCTTCAAAGCGCGGCATGTTGAGCAGGTCGCCCACACGCAGGCCACGACGTGCGACCTTGTCTTCGTAGGCCGGGCCGATGCCGCGACCGGTGGTACCGATCTTCAGCTCGCCACGGGCCTTTTCACGGGCCTGGTCCAGCGCAACGTGGAAGGACAGGATCAGCGGGCAGGACGGGCTGATGCGCAGGCGCTCGCGCACCGGCACACCTTTTTCTTCCAACTTGGTGATCTCGCGCAGCAGGGCGTCAGGTGCAACCACCACACCGTTGCCGATCAGGCACTGCACGCCTTCGCGCAGCACGCCCGACGGGATCAGGTGCAAGACGGTTTTTTCGCCGTCGATCACCAGCGTGTGGCCAGCGTTGTGGCCACCCTGGTAGCGCACTACGGCGGCAGCATGTTCGGTCAGCAGATCAACGATCTTGCCTTTGCCCTCATCACCCCATTGGGTGCCCAGGACTACGACATTCTTACCCATAACACTTGTCCTCATTCGCGCAAACTTGGTGCCGGCGGCAGCCGGCAGGAAAACTCAAGAAGCCAGTGGCGATACTTGCCAAAGCCCGTTCTGCTGAATCAATTGCCGGTCGCAGTCCGCTTCACGGGCGGCGGCCAAAGGTTGTCCAGGCAAAGCCTGAACGACACGCTGACCCTCACTGCGCAACTGGCAAACCTGCTGCCAGAGTGCCGCATCCGTACTGTCAGGCATCCAGATACCGCCAGACGGTAGCTCGATCTCAGCACGCCCCAGGGTCACCAGGGTTTTCAAATCGGTAGAGAAGCCGGTTGCCGGACGGGCACGACCGAAGTCGGCGCCGATGTCGTCGTAACGACCGCCCTGGGCAATGGACTGGCCAACACCCGGCACGAACACGGCGAACACCACACCGGTGTGGTAGTGGTAGCCACGCAGCTCGCCCAGGTCGAAGTACAGCGGCAGTTCAGGGAAACGCACGGACAGCCGCTCGGCAATCGCCAGCAAGTCATCCAGCGCTGCCAGTACAGGGGCCGGCGCCTTGGCCAGACGCTCGCGGGCAGCGCTCAACACCTCACGACCACCACACAGGTCGACCAATGCACGCAACATGCCCGACAGATCGGCAGGCAAGCCTTCGGTCAAGGTAATGACCTCATCGATGGCCTTGCGTTGCAAGGCATCGAACAACTGCTGCTCGACTTCACCGGACAAACCAGCCGCACGGGCCAGGCCACGGTAGATGCCGACATGGCCGAGGTCCATGTGCACATCCGGCACATCGGCCAGTTGCAGCATGGCCAGCATCAGGCTGATGACTTCGACGTCGCTGCTCGGACTGCCGTCGCCGTACAACTCCGCACCCAATTGAATCGGGCTGCGCGAGGACGACAAGGCGCGAGGCTGGGCATGCAGCACGCTACCGGCATAGCACAGGCGGCTCGGACCTTCCCGACGCAGAGTATGCGCATCGATGCGCGCCACTTGCGGCGTGATGTCGGCACGGAAACCCATCTGCCGGCCCGATTGCGGGTCGATGACCTTGAAGGTGCGCAGATCCAGATCCTGGCCTGCGCCAGTCAGCAGGGATTCCAGGTACTCGATATGGGGAGTCACGACAAACTCGTAACCCCAGCTCTGGAACAGATCCAACACCTGACGACGCGCGACTTCAATACGCGCAGCTTCCGGTGGCAGTACTTCTTCGATGCCATCTGGCAGAAGCCAGCGGTCTACCGTTGCCATTACGCCTTCCCCTATCTCCGGGCAGCCAGCCTGTCGGCGAGCCTTGAGTGAAGCAGAAAATGATCGGCTTATGCACAAACCACGCGCATGAGCGACGAAGCGAAAAGCCTTTTACCGGCTTCGCCAACCACTTTCCTCGAAAAACTGTCGAGCCAATCGGCCCGGCATCTGCTCAAAAACAGCAATCAAACGTGCAGACGCAAAAAAGCCGGGAATTTCCCGGCTGCCGCATCATACACACGTTTTCCCAAAGGATCACCCCGCCAGAGCTTTTAGCCGCCCGGCGGAGTGATTCAGGTCAACGCCGTATCAAGGCTTGGCTTTTTCCAGGTAGTGGAAGAAGTCGCTGCTTGGGTCGAGGACCAATACGTCGGATTTGTTCGCGAAGCTTTCACGGTAGGCACGCAGGCTACGGTAGAACGCGTAGAACTCCTGATCCTGACCGTAGGCCTTGGAGTAGATCGCAGCGGCCTGGGCATCGCCATCACCGCGAACCTCTTCGGATTCACGATAGGCTTCAGCCAGCAGCACGCGGCGTTGACGATCGGCGTCGGCACGGATGCCTTCGGCCAGCTCGTTACCCTTGGCGCGGTGCTCGCGAGCTTCACGCTCACGCTCGGTGCTCATACGCTCGAACACACTGCGGTTGACTTCTTTCGGCAGGTCGATGGTCTTGACCCGGACATCGACAACTTCGATACCCAACTCTTTCTCGGCCATCTTGTTCAGCGAAGCCGTGATATCCGCCATCAGCGCATCGCGCTCACCGGAAACCACTTCGTGCAGGGTGCGCTTACCAAACTGGTCACGCAGGCCCGACTCCAGGCGACGGGACAAACGCTCGTCGGCAATCTGCTTGAGGCCGGAAGTCGCGGTGTAGTAACGCTCTGCGTCCTTCACGCGCCACTTGGCGTAGGCATCGACCATCACGGCTTTCTTTTCCAGCGTCAGGAAGCGTTGTGTCGGTGCATCCAGCGTCATCAGGCGTGCGTCGAATTTACGCACCTGGTTAACGTAAGGCACTTTCACATGCAGGCCTGGCTGAACATCGGTCTGGACCACGCGACCGAACTGCAGCAACACCGCACGCTCGGTCTGAGCCACGATGTAGAAGCAGTTCCAGGCAGCGATCGCCACGACGACGCCGACAATAAGGGCGATCAGCGATTTATTGCTCATCAGCGACTCTCCCTGGTACGTGCTTGCTGTTGCTGCAGATCTGCTGCCGCACGCGCATTCGCTTCATTGCTGCTGGCTGCTGCGCCGGTCACCGGAGTGCTGGTGCTGCGACCACTTTCGACCATCTTGTCCAGCGGCAGGTACAGCAGGTTGCTCTGGCCGTTCTTGTTGCCGGTCACGAGTACCTTGCTGGTATTGCTGAAGACTTCCTGCATGGTGTCCAGGTACAGACGCTGGCGGGTGACTTCAGGCGCCTTGCGGTACTCGGCGACCAGCTTGGTGAAGCGATCGGCTTCACCCTTGGCGCGCGAGACGGTCTCGTCACGGTAACCATTGGCATCCTCGAGGATGCGCTGGGCCTGACCACGGGCTTCCGGCACGACACCGTTGGCATAGGTTTCAGCCTGGTTACGCGAACGCTGCTCGTCTTCCCGGGCACGGATCACGTCATCGAAGGCTTCCTGGACTTCGCGCGGTGCCGCTGCGCTCTGTACGTTGACCTGGGTGACAGTGATGCCGGTGCGATAGGTATCCATGAAGCGTTGCAGACGCTCCTTGATCTCACTGGCCATCAATTCACGACCTTCGGTCAGTACCTGGTCCATCGCGGTGGAACCCACCACATGGCGCAAGGCGCTGTCGGTCGCGTGCTGCAGGCTGATTTCCGGCTGATCGACGCTCAGCACGAAATCCTGCAGGTTGCTGATCTTGTACTGCACGGTCAGCGGCACTTCGACGATGTTCTCGTCTTCAGTCAGCATCTGGCCCTGCTTGGTGTAGGCACGCTCGCGCGTGACGTTTTCCATGTACTTCTTGTCGATCGGCGGGAAGTAGATATTCAGGCCTGGACCCACGGTTTCGTAGTACTTGCCGAAGCGCAGCACCACGGCTTGCTCCTGCTCGTCGACGACATAAACCGCGCTGTACAGCCAAACGGCGGCGAGAACGACCAGGCCGATGCCGAGCAGGCCGCCAAAGCCGCCACTCTTGCCCGGACCACCGCCGTCGTCGCCACCACGCTTCTTACCACCACCGAACAAACCGTTCAGGCTTTCCTGCAGCTTTCGGAAGGCCTCGTCGAGATCCGGTGGCCCCTTGCGGTCGCCGTTGTTACGACGCTTGCCACCCCAAGGATCCTGATTATTCGAGTTGCCACCCGGCTCATTCCAAGCCATAGCGCTCTCCATCTGATAAAGCAAAGACGCACCCACGGCGCGCCGACCAATGCTACAGAATGCCTGTCACCACGGCACAACCGCTTTCCCAGGCTTTTATTGCAAAGTGTGTTGCTCGATGAATTCCATCGGCTGCAATCCCTCGCGGCTTACCAGTCGATTCAACTCGACCCGGGGCAAACGAACGGCCAGCAAACTGATGCCTTCTTCGTCGTGTTCTTCTTTCTGCACCGCACCGAGTTCGAAGAACTGCGCACGCAGTCGAGCGAATCGTTGCGGCAAGCGCAAGGTACCGACAAACAAATCACTGCCCAGCAACTCGGCAATGGCTTGTTCAAGCAATTCCAGACCACTGCCATCTCGCGCCGACAGCCAGACCCGTTGGGGCTTGCCGTTCTCGTCGCGCTGGATTTGTGGCTCAACGCCTTCAAGCAAATCGAGTTTGTTATAGACCTCGAGGATCGGCAAGTCCTGAGCACCAATCTCGCCAAGCACGACCATTACCTGCTCGATCTGCAACAGGCGATCGGGTTCGGCCGCGTCGATCACGTGCAACAACAGATCGGAGTTGCTCGACTCTTCGAGGGTAGACCGAAATGCTTCGACCAGCTTGTGCGGCAAGTGGCGAATGAAACCCACTGTGTCCGCCAGGACAATCGGCCCCAGATCGTCTATTTCCAGACGACGCAGGGTCGGGTCCAGCGTGGCAAACAATTGGTCAGCTGCGTAGACGTCGGATTTCGTCACGTTATTGAAGAGCGTGGATTTACCGGCGTTGGTGTACCCCACCAGGGACACGGTAGGAATATCCGCACGCGATCGGCCACGGCGCGACTGTTCGCGCTGGCTGCGCACCTTCTCCAGCCGCCCCTTGATCTGCCGCAGGCGAACCCGCAGCAAACGGCGGTCGGTTTCCAGCTGGGTTTCACCCGGACCACGCATACCGATACCACCACCCTGGCGCTCAAGGTGAGTCCAGCCACGAACCAGCCGGGTGCTCATGTGGTCAAGCTGGGCCAGTTCGACCTGGAGCTTGCCTTCATGGGTACGGGCGCGCTGGGCGAAAATATCGAGAATCAGACCGGTACGGTCGATCACGCGACACTCGAAAACACGTTCGAGGTTACGTTCCTGACTGGGCGTGAGGATGTGATTGAAAATCACCAGATCGGCCTGTTCGGCCTTGACCAGGTCGCGCAGTTCCTCGACCTTGCCACTGCCAATCAGGGTCTTGGCGGTTGGCCGATGACGCGGCACGTTAAAAAACGCGACGGTCTCGGCACCCGCCGAATTAGCCAATTCCTGAAACTCCTGCGGATCTTCGCGCGCCTCAGGGTCCTGTCCATCCAAGTGAACGAGGATGACTCGCTCACCACCACCGTGGCGCTCAAAGAACAAAGGAGACTCCTATCAGGCGTTACCTGGCTCAGCGTCACCTGCTTCGGATTCGGTTGCGCTAGGCAGACGAATTGGACGAACCGGCACCACTGTAGAGATAGCGTGTTTGTAGACCATCTGGCTTACGGTGTTTTTCAGCAGGATGACGAACTGGTCGAAAGACTCGATCGTGCCTTGCAGTTTGATACCGTTGACCAGGTAGATGGACACCCCAACTTTCTCTTTACGTAAAGTATTCAAGTAAGGGTCTTGTAGCGAATGCCCTTTTGACATGTGCCGCACTCCTTTAAGGATTCAATATAAAAAAATAGGTAATCAGATGGCTTTAGCCGCCACACCCCCAAGGATAGACGGCAATTGCAAGGACTCAGCTCAATATGGAGATGGTCCCAAGGTATTTCAAGGCGCGCGGCAGATTGTCGCAATCCAGACTGTCCAGCCAATGTAGATCAGTCCAACTGCGCAGCCAGGTGAACTGGCGTTTCGCCAATTGGCGCGTGGCAATGATTCCACGCTCCTGCATCTCGGCTGACGTCAGCTTGCCATCCAGGTAGTCCCAGACTTGGCGGTAGCCTACTGCACGTATAGACGGCAACCCGGCATGCAGGTCACTTCTCTTACGCAGGGCTACGACCTCGTCAATGAATCCCTGTTCCAACATTAAAGTGAATCTTTGTTTAATTCGCTCGTGCAGTACCTGGCGATTTGCCGGGGCAATAGCCAAGTTTGCAACAGTATAGGGCAATTGTTGCCGTCCCGAAGCGGCTGCTTCAGTACTTTGCACAGATTGTTTCAAACGCAGGGCAGTCATGCTTTGACCGCTGACACGATAAACTTCCAGCGCTCGACTCAGACGCTGCGGATCGTTCGGATGTATTCGCGCCGCAGACTCCGGATCAATCACCGCCAATTGCTCGTGCAAGGCTTGCCAGCCAAGGCGTGCAGCCTCTTCTTCGATTTGCGCGCGGACCTCGGGGTCGGCCGCCGGCATTTCTGCCAGGCCTTCAACCAAAGCCTTGTAATAGAGCATGGTACCGCCCACCAGCAGCGGAATTTTTCCGCGCGCAGTGATATCGGCCATGGCTTCCAGGGCATCGCGGCGAAAATCCGCAGCCGAATAGCTCTCGGCCGGGTCGAGAATATCGATCAGGCGATGCGGATATTGCGCCAGCAGCTCTTTGGAAGGCTTGGCGGTACCGATGTCCATGCCACGGTAGACCAGCGCCGAATCGACGCTGATCAACTCGCACGGCAGGACTTTGCTGAGTTCGATGGCCAGGTCGGTCTTGCCGGCGGCAGTCGGACCCATCAGGAAAATCGCAGGTGGGAACTGGCTCATCAACGACCGCGCAAAAACAGTTTGTCCAGATCGTCCAGGCCCAGTTGGGTCCAGGTCGGTCGGCCATGGTTGCATTGACCGCTGCGCTCGGTGTTTTCCATGTCACGCAGCAGACCGTTCATTTCCGGCAGGGCCAAGCGCCGATTCGCACGAACCGCGCCGTGGCAGGCCATGGTCCCGAGCAATTCGTTCAGGTGCGCCTGAATGCGGTCGCTGGTGCCGAACTCCATCAGGTCGGCCAGGACATCGGCGACCAGCCGGTTGGCTTCGGCCTGCTTGAGCAGTGCCGGGATCTGCCGGATCGCCAGGGTTTCCGGGCCCAGGCGCTGCAACTCAAAGCCCAGGCGCTGGAACCAGGCGACATGTTCCTCGGCGCAATCGGCTTCGCGCTGGCTGACGGCCAGGGATTCCGGCACCAACAGCGGCTGGCCGCTCAAGCCTTCGCTGGCCATGGCGACCTTCAGGCGTTCGTACATGATCCGTTCGTGGGCGGCATGCATGTCCACCAGCACCAGGCCCTGAGCGTTTTCCGAAAGAATGTAGATGCCCTTGAGTTGTGCCAGCGCATAACCCAGCGGCGGGATGTCGTCCTGCCCGGCGGGTAGCGCGACGGCATTGGCCTCGGGTAGCGGCGCAAAAAACTCGCGATAGGCGGCCTGCGCTTCGGCGACAGGAACGCCGGACTGCGGACGCGGCGTGTATTGATACTGATAACCCGCGCCAGCACCCGAACCCGCCGGCGCATTGAACGACGGCTGGGCCTGAGGCTGTTCCAGCAGCGCATTGGCGGCCAGGCGCATTTCGCCCTGCGGCCCGAATTCACCGGCTTCGAGGCCGGTTGGCCGGACAATGGCCGTGGCAACCGGCGCCGCCAGGTGATCGTCCGGCCGCACATCGCCCAAGGCGCGGTGCAAGGTGCCGTAGAGGAAATCGTGAACCATGCGCCCTTCACGGAAGCGCACTTCGTGCTTGGTCGGGTGCACGTTGACGTCAACGCCGGTCGGATCGACTTCGAAAAACAGCACGAAGGTCGGATGCCGTCCGTTGAACAGCACGTCGCGATAAGCCTGGCGTACCGCGTGGGCTACCAGCTTGTCGCGCACCGCACGGCCATTGACGAAGAAATACTGCAAATCTGCCTGGCTGCGGTTGAAGGTCGGCAGGCCGACCCAGCCCCATAGATGCAAGCCGTTGCGCTCGATTTCGATCGGCAGTGCCTGCTCCAGGAAACCCGGCCCGCAGATCGCCGCCACGCGCCGGGCACGGGCCGCATCATCATGGGCCTCGTGCAAGCTGAGGATGGTCTTGCCGTTATGGCGCAAGTGGAACGCCACATCGAAGCGCGCCAGGGCCAGGCGCCTGATCACTTCTTGCAGGTGATCGAATTCGGTTTTTTCGGTCTTGAGAAACTTGCGTCGCGCCGGCGTGTTGAAGAACAGGTCACGCACTTCAACCGAAGTGCCTACCGGGTGGGCCGCCGGCTGCACGCGGGGCGCCATGTCACGGCCTTCGGTCTCGACCTGCCAGGCCTGATCCGCGTCGCGGGTGCGGGAAGTGAGGGTCAGGCGCGCCACGGAACTGATCGATGCCAGGGCTTCACCGCGAAAGCCCAGGCTCATGACCTGTTCGAGGTCTTCGAGGTTGCGGATCTTGCTGGTGGCGTGACGGGCCAGCGCCAGCGGCAGGTCATCGGCGGAAATGCCGCTGCCATCGTCGCGCACCCGCAGCAGCTTGACGCCGCCCTGCTCCACATCGACGTCGATGCGCCTGGCGCCGGAGTCGAGGCTGTTTTCCAGCAGCTCCTTGATCACCGAAGCCGGGCGCTCGACCACTTCGCCCGCGGCAATCTGGTTCGCCAGTCGCGGGCTGAGCAGCTCGATTCGCGCGCCGTTGTTCACGACCTGATTCATTCTTTGGCCGCCAATTCAGTGCCCGGAATAGTCAGGTGCTGACCGATCTTGAGCTCATCGCTCGACAGGTTGTTGGCGCTGCGCAGGGTCGCGGGCGACACCTGATAGCGCACGGCGATCATCGCCAGGGTCTCGCCCGGGCTGACGCGGTGGTCACGTGGACCCTGCACAATCTTGCCGGAGTCGCGCAGCCAGGCAATGTAAGTGCCCGGCGGCGGGTTCTGCTGGAAGAACTGACGCACGCCGCTGCTGATCGAACGCGCCAGCGCCTGCTGGTGGCCCGACGCGGCAAGCTTCGAGGCTTCGTTGGCGTTGGAGATAAACCCGGTTTCCACCAGGATCGACGGAATATCCGGCGACTTCAGCACCATGAACCCGGCCTGTTCGACCCGCTGCTTGTGCAGAGGCGTCACCCGGCCAATGTTGCTCAGCACTTTCTGGCCAACGTTCAGGCTGGAGGTCAGGGATGCCGTCATCGACAGGTCAAGCAACACGCCGGCGAGCATGCGGTCCTTGTCATCGAGGCTGACGTTGCCGGCACCACCGATCAGGTCGGAACGGTTTTCGCTGTCGGCCAGCCAGCGGGCGGTCTCGGAAGTCGCGCCGCGATCAGACAGGGCAAATACCGAAGCACCGAAAGCGGCGGCGGAAGGCGCGGCGTCGGCGTGGATCGAGACGAACAGGTCGGCGCCTTTCTTGCGGGCGATTTCAGTACGGCCGCGCAACGGAATGAAGTAGTCGCCGGTACGGGTCAGTTCGGCGCGGAAGCCTTTCATGCCGCTGATCTGACGCTGCGTTTCGCGGGCGATCTGCAACACCACGTCTTTCTCACGCTGACCGCGAGAACCCGATGCTCCCGGGTCTTCGCCACCGTGGCCGGCATCGATCACCACCACGATATCGCGCTTGCCTGCCGGTGCTGGGGGCAACTTGATCGCAGGCTCTGTCGGTGTGACCGGCACAGCGGGCACCGTGGCGACCGACGGTGTCGGCGCTGGCGGAGGCGCGGCATCCGCGGCGTTATCGAACAGATCGACCACCAGGCGGTTGCCGTACTGGGCGTTCGGCGCCAGGGAAAAGCTTTTCGGCGTCACGGCCTTTTTCAGGTCGATGACCACCCGCAGGTCGGTCGGCGTGCGTTGAGCCGAGCGCATGGCGGTAATCGGGGTGTTCGAGGTGTTGACGTTGAGCGGCGCACCGAGGGTCGCGCCATTGATGTCGATGACCAGGCGATCCGGCGCCGTCAGGGTAAAGACGCTGTGCTGCACCGGGCCGGTCAGGTCAAACACCAGTCGTGTGTTGTCCGGTGCCCGCCACAGACGAACACTGTTGACCTTCGAGTCGGCCACAGCGTCGACGGTCACCGCCAAAAACAACACCCCTACGGCAGCCACCAACGCGCGAAAGCGCATACCTAACCCCATCATTTATTTGGATTCCAATGCCAAAGCGGCACACCAGGCCTCGCCACGCGAGCCCTGGGACAAAATTTTCAGCGAACGCCCGCTGTCTTGCGGGCTAATGGTAATGGTCAGGTCCGGCTTTGGCAAAAAGCCTGCACCTTTATCGGGCCATTCGATCAGACACAGGGCATCGTCTTCGAAGTAGTCGCGGATACCGAGGAACTCCAGTTCTTCCGGATCGACCAGACGGTACAAATCGAAATGGAAGGCCCGAACGTCGCCAATCTCGTAGGGTTCAACCAGGGTGAAAGTCGGGCTTTTTACGGCCCCGACATGCCCCAGGCCGCGGATGATGCCTCGGGACAACGTGGTTTTGCCCATCCCCAGGTTGCCCTCGAGGAAGATCAGGCCATGGCCCTGGGTGACTCCGGCAATGCGTGCGCCAAAGTCGCTCATGGCCTGCTCATTGGCCAGGTACAGGGTTACTTCAGACACGGTGCTTGCTCCTCCAACAACTGACGAATGGCTGGTATCAGATCACTGGCCGCCAGCCCACGGCCCGATTTTCCTTGTTGCTCACCGGCATTGGCATGCAACCAGACCGCCAGGCAGGCCGCATCGAATGCCTCCATGCCCTGGGCCAGCAATGCGCCGATCAAACCGGCCAGTACATCGCCCAGACCGGCAGTGGCCATGGCCGGATGCCCCTGATGACACAGCGCCAGACGCCCATCGGGATGGGCGACCAGACTCCCGGCGCCCTTGAGCACCACGACCGCTGTATATTTTTTGCTCAATGCGTGGGCCGCAGCGGGTCGATCAGCCTGAACCTGGGCCGGACTCATTCCGAGCAAACGCGCGGCCTCCCCCGGATGCGGCGTGATCACGCAATCCTTGGGCAAACTCACACGCTCCCCGGCCAACATATTCAGTGCATCGGCATCCCAGACTTGCGGTAGCGGTGCGTTGGCGGCAGCCGACAACAGGCTAGCCCCCCAGCCAGCCTGCCCCAGCCCCGGACCGACAACCAGCACAGAAACTTTTTGAAGCAAACCCATCAACTGATTGGCTGACGACGTGCCCAGCACCATCGCCTCGGGAATCCGCGCCAGCGCGGCGGGGACATGCTCGCTACGGGTCGCCACCGAGACCATGCCCGCGCCACTGCGCAGGGCGCTTTGCGCACTGAGCAGGATTGCACCCCCGAACCCGCGATCACCGCCGATCAGCAGCACGTGGCCGAATCGGCCTTTATGGGAAGCCGGGGCCCGGGCGGCCAGGCGCGGCAGATTGCCAGTTGTGAGACGACGGGCACTGGTCGGCGCACCCTCGAGCAGCTGCGGATCGGCGTGCAGGTCATTGAAAACCAGCTCACCCACGACATCCGCCGCATCACCGGTGAACAAGCCCAGTTTCAAGCCAATGAAGGTGACCGTCAGATCCGCTCGCACCGCGCAGCCGAAGAGGCGACCGGTATCGGCGCATAGCCCGGAGGGGATATCCACCGCCGCAACCGGCAGCCCGCTGGCATTGATCGCGGCGATTACACTGGCGTACGGCTCGCGCACATCACCGGTCAGGCCGGTACCCAGCAAGGTGTCCAACACAATGCCGCGCAATTCGGACTGGATACCCCAGGACTCGATGGAGACGTTTTCGGACATCGCCTCGGCATGGGCCAATGCCGCATCCCCTTGCAGGCGCTGCCGATCCCCCACCGCCAGCACCCGCACCGACCAACCGGCGCGCCGGGCCAACACGGCCACCAGGTATCCGTCTCCGGCATTGTTGCCATGACCGGCGAGTACACTCAGTTCGTTCGCTGCCGGCCATTGCCGCACCAGCGCCCGCCACGTCGCCCGCGCTGCGCGCTGCATCAATTCGAAGCCCGGTGTGCCGGCGGCGATCAGGCTCGCGTCGAGTGCTCGCACCTGCGCGGCGCTGTACAGCGCGTCGGGTAATTCATCTTTAGTGTGCGGCATGCGTCTTCGGGCTCCGATGTCTGGCAGAATTATACGCACCTCAGCTCCGGTTTCTCTCGCCTCATGCCCGCTATTACCACAGACCTGCCTGCCCTCGCCCAATCCATCAAGGATTGGGGCCGCGAGCTGGGCTTTCAGCAAGTCGGCATCAGCGGCCTCGACCTGGGCGAGCACGAGCAGCACCTGGAGCGCTGGCTCGCCGCCGGCTACCACGGCGAAATGGACTACATGGGCGCCCATGGCAGCAAACGCTCGCACCCGGACGAACTGGTGCCCGGCACTTTACGCGTGGTTTCGTTGCGCATGGACTACCTGGCGGGCGACACGCAAATGGCAAAAATGCTCGCCCAACCGGAAAAAGCCTACGTCTCGCGTTATGCCCTCGGTCGCGATTACCACAAGCTGATCCGCAAGCGCGTGCAACAACTTGCGGACAAGATTCAGGCACAAATCGGCCCGTTCGGCTTCCGTGCCTTTGTCGACAGTGCTCCGGTGCTGGAAAAAGCCATCGCCGAACAGGCCGGCCTGGGCTGGATCGGCAAAAACACTCTGGTTTTGAATCGCAAGGCAGGCAGCTATTTCTTCCTCGCCGAACTATTCGTTGATTTGCCACTGCCGGTGGACCCGCCCCACGCCACCGAACATTGCGGTCGTTGCAGTGCGTGCCTCGACATCTGCCCGACCAATGCCTTCGTCGGCCCCTATGTGCTGGATGCCCGACGCTGCATCTCCTACCTGACCATCGAGCTCAAGGGCGCGATCCCTGAAGACCTGCGGCCGCTGATCGGCAATCGGGTGTTCGGTTGCGATGACTGCCAGATCGTCTGCCCCTGGAACCGCTTCGCCCGGCCATCCGGAGAAGGCGACTTCAAGCCGCGGCACAATCTGGACAATGCCGGGCTGGCGGAACTGTTCATGTGGGATGAGGAGAAGTTCTTGAGCAGCACCGAAGGCTCGCCATTGCGCCGGACCGGTTACGAAAACTGGTTGCGCAACCTGGCGGTAGGGTTGGGGAACGCACCTTCAACGATCCCGGTGCTGGAGGCGCTGAAGGCGCGACGGGAGCACCCTTCGGAACTGGTACGTGAACATGTCGAGTGGGCATTGCGGCAGCATGCCGAACGTCAGGCTTCGTCGTTGTAGACGAACTTGGGCATTTCCCAATGAAAACGGATCGCCAGCAAGCGCAATAGAAAACCGCCAAACAAGGTGATCAGAATCGATTGTTCATCGGGTAATTGCAGATAGATGCAGAGCATGTAGCACCACGCCGCCGCAAACGACACGCTGGCATAGAGCTCACGCCGGAAGATCAGCGGAATATCGTTGCAGAAAATATCCCGCAGGATGCCGCCGAAGACGCCGGTGATCACGCCGCTGACAGAGGCCACCAGCATGCCATGGCCCATTTCCAGGGCGGTGATGCAGCCGATCAGGGTGAAAGCCACCAGGCCCATGGCGTCGAGCACTAGGAACAGTGAACGCAAATGCCGCATCCAGCGCGCCGTAAACACTGTGATCATCGCGGCAGCCGTGGTCAGCACCAGGTATTCCGGGTGTTTGACCCAGGTCAGCGGGTAGTGCCCGAGCAGCACATCGCGCACCGACCCGCCACCCAGCGCCGTGACGCAAGCGATCAGCACTACACCAAACCAGTCCATCCCGCGTCGGCCGGCAGAGAGGGCGCCGGTCATGGCTTCGGCGGTGATGGCGATCAGGTAGAGCATCAGCAGCATGGTGGCGGTCCTTGCAGAAAGGCGCGCAGTCTACTCAGTTCGCTGGAGCACCAAAAGAGGGCAGACACACCCCGTGGCGAGGGAGCTTGCTCCCGCTGGAGGGCGAAGCGCTCCCCTGCATTCTTTCAGTTACACCGCACTCACTGGTTTTACGACTGCTCCGCAGCCGAACGGGGGCAAGCCCCCTCGCCACAAAAGCCCGATAGCATCAGGCCTTGATGAAATGCTTGCGGTAGTGCTGCAACTCGGCGATGGACTCGCGGATGTCGTCCAGCGCCAGGTGGGTGCTGCCCTTCTTGAAGCTGTCACGCACGTCCGGGGCCCAGCGCGCAGCCAGCTCTTTGAGCGTGGATACGTCGAGGTTGCGGTAGTGGAAATAGCTTTCCAGGGATTTCATGTGGGTATAAAGGAAGCGACGGTCCTGGCAGATGCTGTTGCCGCAGATCGGTGACTTGCCCTTCGGCACCCACTTTTCCAGGAAGGCGATGGTTTGTGCTTCGGCTTCGGCCATGCTGATGCGGCTGTCGCGCACCCGCTGGGTCAGCCCGGAACCGCCGTGCTGACGGGTGTTCCACTCGTCCATGCCGGCAAGGATTTCGTCGCTGTGGTGGATGGCGATCACCGGGCCTTCGGCCAGGGTGTTCAGGTCACTGTCGGTGACGATGGTGGCCATTTCGATGATGACGTCGGTGTCCGGGTTCAGACCGGTCATTTCCAGGTCGATCCAGATCAGGTTCTGTGGGTTTTGCATGTTCGGCTCCTAGGCAATGCTGCGCAGTTTAGCCTAGGCCGGTAGCCGGGCGTGCTAAACTCGCGGCCGTTTTACCTAATCGCTGCATTCTTGATACGGAACACCCATGGCCAAACGCCAACTCAATCGTCGTCAAAACTGGCGCATCGAAAAGATTCAGGGCGAACGCGCTGCCCGCGCCGCCAAACGCGAGTCCTCGGCTGTCGAGGCACTCGAAGGTGGCGACCTGGGCCCGGAACAGCACGGCCTGGTGATCGCGCACTTCGGTGTGCAGGTCGAGGTCGAGGCCCGCGACGGCGAACTGGCCGGCCAGGTGTTCCGTTGCCACCTGCGCGCCAACCTGCCGGCGCTGGTGACCGGCGATCAGGTGGTCTGGCGTGCCGGCAACCAGGGCATCGGCGTGATCGTGGCGCAACTGCCGCGCAACACCGAGCTGTGCCGCCCGGACAGCCGCGGCCAGCTCAAGCCTGTTGCGGCCAACGTCGACATGATCGTCATCGTCTTCGCCCCGCTGCCCGAGCCTCATGCCAACCTGATCGACCGCTACCTGGTAGCCGCCGAGCATGCGGGCATCAAGCCGCTGTTGCTGCTGAACAAATTCGACCTGATCGACGAACACAACGCTCCTGCGCTGAATGCCTTGCTCGCCGTATACCGCACCCTCGGCTACCCGGTGCTGGAAGTGTCGGCACACCACGGCAACGGCATGGAGCAATTGCAGACGCAGCTGGACGGACGCATCAGCGTGTTCGTCGGCCAGTCCGGTGTCGGCAAGTCGTCGCTGGTCAACAGCCTGCTGCCAGATGTCGAAACCCGCGTCGGCCCGCTGTCCGAACTGTCCGGCCAGGGCACTCACACCACCACCACCGCGCGATTGTTCCACTTCCCCGGTGGCGGTGAGTTGATCGACTCCCCGGGTATCCGCGAATTCGGTCTGGGCCACGTCAGCCGAGCCGACGTCGAAGCCGGCTTCATCGAGTTCAACGACCTGCTTGGAACCTGCCGCTTCCGCGACTGCAAGCATGACCGCGAACCCGGTTGCGCCCTGCTCAAGGCCCTCGAAGACGGCCGCGTGCAGCAGCAACGGATGAACAGCTACCGCTCGATCATCGCCAGCCTGCCGGAAAACGGCTACTAAACAGGCGTGCCGACCGCTCCGCTTCCAGCGGGGCTGGCCGGCACCGGATCTTCCCCCCGCTTTAAACATCAGACCTTTCTGTAAGACACCCGCACGGGCGCTTGTAGGGCATTTCTCTTTAAGCCACATCCCCTTGTAGCCGCCCGCCAATAGCCTAGTTTCAGACCCTCTTCGCACTCCAGCGACTCCGAGGGACACCCATGCAAACCTACCATCTGTTCATCAGCCACTCGTGGAACTACTCCGACGCCCACGACAATCTCGTGCGCTTGCTCAACGCCAAGCCGGGTTTTACGTACAAGAATTTTTCGGTACCGCCAGAAAACCCGATTGTTGGCGCGAAAACCGACAAACAACTTGAGGAGGCCATCGAAAACAAGATCCGCCCGTGTTCGGCGGTATTGATCATGGCCGGCATGTATTCCACCTACAGCAAGTGGATCAACAAGGAAATCGAGATCGCCAAGCGCATGGGCAAGGTGATCATCGCGATCAAGCCGTTCGGTGCCGAGCGCATCTCCACGGTGGTGCGTGATGCGGCGCATGCCGAGTGTGCGTGGAACACCAACAGCATCATCAGCGCGATTCGCCAGCATACGGCGGTGTAACCATGCGCAAGGGACTGTTTATCGGCATCAACGACTACACCCACGTTTCGCGCCTGAGCGGTTGCAGCAATGACGCCATGGCCATGGCCTCGGTGCTGAAGACCGACGCCAATGGCGATCCGAACTTCAAGAACATCGTACTGACTTCCGCCGAGGACTACCTGAGCCGGGAAAAGCTCGAAGACCAGATCCGCGAGCTGTTTTCCGGGGACTGCAATGTCGCGCTGCTGTATTTCGCTGGCCACGGCAGCTTCGACACCGATACCGACGAAGGCATGTTGATACCGCAGGACTACAAGAGCGCCAAGGACGGGATTCGCCTCAGCGACATCCTCAACTGGGCGAGCAAAGCCACCAAGATCAAAAACAAGGTGATCATTCTCGATTGTTGCCAGAGCGGCTCGGCCGGCGAACTGCGCGCTTTGCGCAGTGAAGGCAGCGTGGTCGGCGAAGGCATGACCATCCTGACCGCCTGCAAAAAGGAAGAACCGGCGATGGAGGGCGCGCAGCACGGTGTGTTCACCGGATTGCTGCTCCAGGCCCTGCACGGCGGAGCGGCGAACATCCTGGGCAAGATCACCCCCGGCAGCCTTTATTCTTTTGTCGACAATGCCCTGGATGCCTGGGAACAGCGCCCGGTGTTCAAGACCAATGTCTCGCAGTTCATTTCCCTGCGCGAGGTTTCGCCGCTGATCCCCAAGGAGATCCTGCGCAAACTCCCCGAATGGTTTGCCGAAGCCGAGTCGGTGTACCCCCTCGCCCCCAGCTTTGAACCCACCGAACCCGAGTTCAACCCGGAACAGGGCGAGGTGTTCGCCCAGTTGCAAAAGTGCAATCGCCACAGCCTGGTCGAACCGGTGGACGCCGAACACATGTACTACGCCGCCATCCACGCCACCGGCTGCCGCCTCACCGCCCTCGGCGCCTATTACCGCGAACTCGCGATCAAGGGACATTTCTGATGTCAGTGTTTATCAGCTACCGCCACATGGACCGCGCCTACGCGGTCAAAATCAACGCGCGCCTGATCCAGGCCAACATCAAGACCTACCTCGACGTACTGGATGCCGAATCCCAGACCACCGACGACATCACCGGCGTGATCACCCGCAACATCAGCGAATGCACGCACCTGCTGGCGGTGGTGTCGGAGAAAACCGCGCTGTCCTGGTGGGTGCCGTTCGAAATCGGCGAGGCGACCATCACCAACCGACGCATCTGCTCGTTCAAGACCGGCCCCACCGAGCTACCGCTGTACCTGGACAAGTGGCCGAAGCTGACCAACGACCGGGACATCGAGTTCTTTATCGATGCCTATCGCAACGAAGCGACACAAAAGCGTGCGATGGGACTGCAATCGGTGACCGGTAGCGAGTCGGCGCGCAGCGTTAACAAATCCAATGCGGATCGCTTTCACGCTGACCTCAAGTCCCGAATCATCCGGGGCTTCTGACGACGCTCCACTCCCCGCTCTCTTGCCCAGAACCTGTAGGAGCCGGCTTGCCGGCGATGGATTCAAGCTCGCCGAGTGATTCCAGACAGTACGCGTAATCGTTAACGACCATCGCCAGCAAGCTGGCTCCCACAGGAGACATACCCCTACCAGTGAAACCCGCACAAAAAAGCCGACATCGCTGTCGGCTTTTTTGTCGGTCACTGCTTGGGCGGTTCAGCCGGTTTCGGTGCCGGATCATCGAACAGGTTCAGACGCTCGCGCAGTTCGTGGGCCGGCAGCGGTTCCTTGTCCGCCGGCAACGCGTTCGGGTCGACCGGTACAGCCGGTGTGGCTTGCGGAGCAGCCGAACCTTGCGGTGCATCAGGAGCAGGCTCCGCGCCTTGTGAACCTTCGATCGCACGCTGGGCTTTCTTGGTCAGCACGACGATGTCGATACGGCGGTTCACCGGGTTGAACGGATGCTCGCGGTCAAACAGGGCCGACGAGGCATAACCAACCACGCGCGCCACCTGCGCTTCCGGATAACTGCCCGCCACCAGCGCACGCCGTGCGGCGTTGGCACGGTTGGCCGAGAGCTCCCAGTTGCCGAAATCACCGGAGCCGGTGTACGGCTTGGCATCGGTGTGGCCGCTGATGCTGATCTTGTTCGGCACCGCCTTGATGGTGTCGGCCATGGCCAACAGGATGTCTTCGAAATACGGTTTCAGACGGGCCGAACCCGAGTCGAACATCGGCCGGTTTTCCGCGTCCATGATCTGGATACGCAGGCCGTCCGGGGTGATTTCGAACAGGATCTGGTCCTTGAACTTCTGCAGCTGCGGGTTCTCGTCAACCTTGTTCTGCAGTTCTTGCAGCAACAGTTCGAGGCGCTCCTTTTCAACCTGCTCGGCCATGCCTTCGACCTGATCGGTATCGACGGTGACCTTGTCCGGCTGTGGCTGGGACTTGACCTCAGGGTTGAGAGTGTTTTCCGGCGCGAGGGTCGGCGTGCCGCCCAGATCGATGATGTACGGCGTGCCGCTTTCGGAAAAGCCGATCGGGTCCTTGAAGTAACCGGCGATGGCGATCTTCTGTTCCGGCGTGGCGGTGGACAGCAGCCACAACACCAGGAAGAACGCCATCATCGCCGTGGCGAAGTCGGCGAAGGCGATTTTCCATGCGCCCCCGTGATGCCCACCGGCAATGCGCTTGACGCGCTTGATAATAATCGGCTGATTATTTTCCATGGAGAGTGCTCTGTTTCACAAATATTGTTCCTTTTTGACGGTGCCTGTTGTCGCCATACGGCGTTGCCGCTCCTCGCCATAGCGGGCTATGACTCGTCGCGGCGCCTTGTCTGGCAACAACAGTCACTCGCCAAAAAAGGAACGTATTTGCGAAACAGAGCACTATCGACCACGAACCGCTTGTTCCAGCTCGGCGAAGCTTGGACGGTGCGCCGGGTACAGGACCTTGCGCCCGAACTCCACGGCCAGCGATGGCGGCATGCCGGAAGCCGACGCCACCAGCGAAGCCTTGATGGCTTCGTAGACGTTCAGCTCTTCCTTGGCATCGTGGGCCAGGGAATGGGCCAGCGGGCCAAAGAAGCCGTAGGCGGCGAGAATACCGAAGAAGGTACCGACCAGCGCCGCACCCACGTGCAGGCCGATGGACTTCTGGTCCCCCTCACCCAGCGAAGCCATGGTCACCACGATACCCAGTACCGCCGCGACGATACCGAAACCGGGCATGGCGTCGGCGATACCGTTCACCGCGTGGGACGGATGCTCCAGGTCTTCCTTGAGGCTGAACAGCTCCATGTCGAACAGGCCTTCCAACTCGTGCGGGGCCATGTTGCCGGAAGACATGATGCGCAGGTAATCGCAGATGAACGCGGTCATGCGCTCGTCCTTGAGGACCGTCGGGTACTTGGCGAAGATCGGGCTCGCGGCGGCATCTTCGATGTCGCCTTCGATGGCCATCATGCCTTCGCGGCGGCTCTTGTTGAGGATCTCGTAGATCAGGCCCAGCACTTCCAGGTAGAAGCCATGGTTGAAACGCGAACTGAACATGCTCAGGGACTTCTTGAGCACGTGCATCGTCATGTAGCCGGGGTTGGCCTGCAGGAATGCGCCGAGGGCAGCACCGCCGATGATCATGACCTCGAAAGGCTGGATCAGGGCGGCAATCTTGCCGTGGGAAAGCACGTATCCGCCGAGCACGCTCGCGAATACGACGATGATGCCGATAATTTTAGCCATAGGTTAGGAGAGCACTTACTGAGTCGGGTTCAAGGTCATATTCGGAAGTTAAAAAATCTCTTCTTCTACTTATCGGCAAAACTGCGCCAGACTATAGCCAGTTCAGGCGAAAAGCTAATTTGACCCCATCCGGGCACAGGTAATGTTGACAATGATCGCCTCCCACCATGGTTAACGAAACGAACGTTCCAACACCAAAACCGACGACGCTCGAAGGCTGGGTCAAGCTGCTCGATGGCGTACGCCTTCCCGTTCCGCAAGCCAGTCACGACCGTGTCTGCAAGGCCATCCGCAACAACCGCAGCTCGCTGCGCGATATCGCCGACCTCATGCAAGGCAGCCCCGCCCTGGCCTTGAGCGTGATTCGCGAAGCCAACCGGCACGCCCATGGCGGCATGACCGAACCGGCGGAAAACCTCGAGATCGCAATCAATCGCCTCGGCCTGAAGCGCACCGAAGAGCTGCTCGCGCGCCTGCCCGCCGAACCCCAATCCGAGATTCCCAAAGCCTTGCGTCAGCTGCAGATGATCAGCCAGCACGCCACGCAACAGGCCAACGGTTTTTTTGCCAGTCGCCTGGCGCGCCTGTGGCAGGACATCCATTGGGGCAGCCTGCTGTTTCTTTCGCCCTTGTGGCCTTTGGCGCTGACTCATCCAAAACTGCTCGAAGAGTGGGAGCTGCGGGTCATCCACAAAGGTGAGTCGGCACGTAAAGTTGAAAAGCAATTGTTCGGCGTACGCCTGCTGGACATCGGCCAGGCGCTGGTGGAGGTCTGGCGCTTGCCGATCTGGGTGCAGCAGGGCTATCGCCTGTTGCTCGCCGAGCAGCGGGAGCTGGTGAAAGTCCTGCGAATCGCCCGTGACAGCGAGCACCCGTTGCACCAGCAGAACCGCCTCGATGACGATCCGACCCTGCGCCGCTGGCTCAATCAACCGGCCAATACGGTGCTGCTGGCCAACGGTCTGGCGCTGTCGGCACAACACGCCTGGGACAGCCCGCACAGTGAGCGCTGGCAGTACCTGACCAGCCTTTACCTGCAAATGCCGATGGATGAGGTGCAACAACAACTGCACCAGCAAGCCGCCAACAGCGCGCGCTATCACGCCATGCCTGACCTCTGGCACCCCGCTGAATCGCTGATCTGGCCGTGGGGCATGAACCGTATCCACGCCGGACTGCTGCCAGCCGCGGCACCGACCGCCGAAGACCTGGCGAAGTGGCGCAAGCAATGTGCCGAACTGCTGGTCGAGCCGAGTCGCTTCACCAACGCCATGCACTTGACCATCGCCGCCCGGGACGCCCTCGTGGCCTGCGGCATGCGCCGGGTGATGATCCTGATGGCCGACCGCACCCACGCCAACCTGCGCGTGCACCAGACGGCCGGATTGTCGAAGGAAGCGGCCGGGCTGAACTTCGTGGTCAGCCAGAGCAACGTGTTGCAACGGCTGCTCGCGCAACAGGCCCAGGTGCGCCTGACGCCCGCCAACAACGCGCAATTCTCTGCCCTGCTGCCCAACAGCCTGCGTTCGCAGTTCAGTGGCGAACACCTGCTGCTGCGCTCGCTGGTCAACAATGGCCGGGTGATCATGATCGTCGTGGCGGATCAGGGCGGCGGGCCGTTTTCGGAAATTTCCGTTCAGGCCTTCGGCAAAACCGCGCAATGCATTGAAAAAGCCCTGCACAGCTTTAGCCACCGAGGCCAATAAGCTGCGCTACAATCCCCCTCTTTTGTGCTCTGGAGACCTCACATGTCTGACTTCTCTGGCTTGCCGCTGGTGATCGAGCCGAGCGACTTGCTCCCTCGCCTCGACGCCCGCGAACTGATTCTGGTGGACTTGACCAGTGCCGCCCGCTACGCCGAAGGGCACATCCCCGGCGCACGCTTTGTCGATCCGAAGCGCACGCAGCTCGGCCAGGCCCCGGCCCCAGGGCTGATGCCCCCGCTGGCAGCACTCGAAACGCTGTTTGGCGAGCTGGGACACAACCCCGACGCGGTCTACGTGGTGTATGACGACGAAGGCGGCGGTTGGGCCGGACGCTTCATCTGGTTGCTGGATGTCATCGGCCACAGCAAGTACCACTATATAGATGGCGGCCTGCCGGCCTGGCTGGCAGAAGGTTCGCCCATGTCGATCCAGATCCCGCCACCCGTGGGCGGCCCTGTTTCACTGACCTTGCACGACGAGCCCACCGCCACCCGCGAATACCTGCAAAGCCGTCTCGGCGCCGCCGACCTGGCGATCTGGGATGCACGCGGGCCGCTGGAGTATTCCGGTGAGAAAGTCCTCGCCGCCAAGGGCGGGCACATCCCCGGCGCGGTCAATTTCGAATGGACCGCCGGCATGGACCAGGCACGTCAGCTGCGCATCCGTACCGACATGCCGCAGATCCTCGAACAACTCGGGATCAGCAAAGACAAAGAAGTGATTACCCACTGCCAGACCCACCATCGTTCTGGCTTCACCTATCTGGTGGCCAAGTCTCTCGGTTATCCGCGAGTCAAAGGCTACGCCGGCTCCTGGGGCGAATGGGGTAACCATCCCGACACGCCCGTAGAGATCTAAGGTTTTTAAGGACAGTAAATGAACAAGCGTCTGTTTATCATCAGCCAGTACCTCCTGCCCCACAACCTGCTCTCGCGACTGGCCGGCTGCATCGCCGAATGCCGCGTGCGCTGGTTCAAAAATGCCTTTACCGCCTGGTTCGCCAAGCGTTATCAAGTGGACATGTCCCAGGCGCTGGTCGAAGACCTGACCGCCTACGAGCACTTCAACGCGTTCTTCACCCGCGCGCTGAAAGACGGCGCCCGTCCGCTGGACGAAACCCCGGGCGCGATCCTCAGCCCGGCCGACGGCGCGATCAGCCAGCTCGGCCCGATCGAACACGGCCGCGTGTTCCAGGCCAAGGGTCACAGCTTCAGCGTGCTGGAACTGTTGGGTGGCGACGCAGCAAACGCCGCGCCGTTCATGGGTGGCGACTTCGCGACCATCTACCTGTCGCCGAAGGACTACCACCGTGTGCACATGCCGTTGGCCGGCACCCTGCGCGAGATGGTCTACATCCCGGGTCGCCTGTTCTCGGTCAACCAGACCACCGCTGAAAACGTTCCGGAACTGTTCGCCCGCAACGAACGCGTGGCGTGCATTTTCGACACCGAGCGCGGGCCGATGGCCGTGGTGCTGGTGGGCGCGATGATCGTGGCGTCGATCGAAACCGTCTGGGCCGGCCTGGTGACGCCGCCGAAGCGCGAGCTGAAAACCTTCCGCTACGACGAAGCCGCACGCGCGCCGATCCACCTGGAAAAAGGTGCGGAGCTGGGTCGCTTCAAACTGGGTTCGACCGCCGTCGTGCTGTTCGGGCCGGATCAGGTGAAGTGGGCTGAAGAAATGACCGCCGGTACAGCGGTGCAGATGGGTCAGGGCATGGGCTCACCAAAAGCCTAAAGACCAAGCTGCATCCCTGTGGGAGCGGGCTTGCTCGCGAAAGCGGACTTACAGTCAACATGGATGTTGAATGTGATGACGCCTTCGCGAGCAAGCCCGCTCCCACATTTGTATCGGGTGTATCAGAGCTGGCCGTCGCGATCGCGGAAGCCCAGCAGGTACAACACGCCATCCAGTCCCAGGGTCGAGATCGCCTGCTTGGCCGACTGCTTGACCAGCGGCTTGGCACGGAACGCCACGCCCAACCCGGCAATCGCCAGCATCGGCAAGTCATTGGCGCCATCGCCGACGGCAATGGTCTGCTCCAGACGCAAACCTTCCTTGTGTGCCAGCTCCTTCAGCAGATCAGCCTTGCGCTGTGCATCGACAATCGGCTCAACCGCGACGCCGGTGACCTTGCCGTCGACCACTTCCAGTTCGTTGGCAAACACATAGTCGATACCCAGCTTGGCCTGCAATTGCTTGGCGAAGTAGGTGAAGCCACCCGACAGGATCGCGGTCTTGTAGCCCAGGCGCTTGAGTTCGGCGAACAGGGTTTCGGCACCTTCGGTCAGGCGCAGCGAGGCGCCGATGGAATCCAGCACATTGACGTCCAGGCCTTTGAGCAAGGCCAGGCGTTCCTTGAAGCTGGCGCGGAAGTCCAGTTCACCGGCCATCGCCCGCTCAGTGATTTCCGAGACCTTGTCACCCACACCAGCCGCCTTGGCCAGCTCATCGATCACTTCGGCTTCGATCAGCGTCGAGTCCATGTCGAATACCGCCAGGCGACGGTTGCGACGGAACAGTGAATCTTCCTGGAAGGCGATGTCGACGTTCAGTTCCTGGGCGACGCTGAGGAATTCGGCACGCAGCGCCTGCGGATCAGCCGCCTCGCCACGCACGGAAAATTCGATGCAACCCTTGCCCTTGTCGGCCGGCGTATCCAGCGGCATGCGCCCGGACAGACGATCGATGTGGTCGATGTTCAGGCCATATTTGGCGGTGATCGAACTCACGGCCTGCAACTGCCCGGCTGTCACCTTGCGGGTCAACAGGGTCACGATGTGGCGCTTTTTGCCCTGGTTGCCGACCCACTGCTGGTAATCCTGTTCGGACACCGGCGTGAAACGCACTTGTTGATCGAGCTCGTACCCCTTGAACAGGATGTCCTTGAGCACGGACTTGCCTTGCTCGGTGTCGGGAATTTCAACCAGGATGCCGAACGACAAGGTGTCGTGGATCACCGCCTGACCGATGTCGAGAATGTTCACACCACCCTGGGCCAGAACGCCGGTAATGGCCGCAGTCAGACCCGGACGGTCGACTCCCGTGATGTTTATCAGGACGATTTCGCGCAAGGCGCACCCCCGCAGGTGGAAAAAAACCGCATTCTACCCACTTTCAGTGACCATCGGGCACCGTGAGCGCTTTGACGGTCTAGGGCCTGTCGCTATACTGCGCGTCAACTTCACGGACAAAAGAGCCGAGCTCAAGTGAACCGGCCCACGCCAGTAAAAACCGATAACTTCTTCCTGCTGATCTTCCGGGCACTGCGCCACCGCCGTGTACCGATTGCATTGCGCATCGCCAGCCATAACGTGATCCTGGTCGCCCTGGCCCTGGTCATCTATGCCGGTGTGATGGGCTTGCAGTTCAAGCAGGCCATGCACGAGCAGGCGGATGCGCTGGGCGAAAGCCTGACCACGCAGACGGCCACCTCGGCCACCGAGCTGTTGGTGTCCAACGACATCCTCAGCCTCAACGTGCTGCTCAACAACCTGACCAAGAACAAGCTGGTGGCCCACGCCGCCATCTACAGCCCGGACAACCGCATCCTCGCCGAATCCGGCCAGCGTCCCAAGCATGGCCTGCTGGGCGAAGCCGAGGGCATGTACCAGAGCAAGATCACCTTCCAGGATGTGACGGCCGGGCAACTGCGCATCAGCCTGGACATGGACCAGTTCCAGCAGCCGATGACCATCAGCCTGCAAAGCATGGGTATTCTCAGTGCCATCCTGCTGGCCCTGTCCCTGGCCTTGAGCCTGCGCATGGGGCGGTATCTCTCCACGCCGCTGCTGCAATTGCGGGTATGGCTGCGCAATATCGATGAATACACCCCGGCTACCGACCGCCAGGACGAAATCGGTGACCTGGCGCGTCAACTGCACGCCAACTTCGCCCCGGAACCTGCTCCCGTGCCGGAGCCAGAACCGGAACTCGACGACGTCGAAGACGAACCAGAATTCGAAGTCCGTAACCTGCGCGACCCGAGTTTCGACGAGAGCCGTCCGGTAGCGGCGCTCAAGCCAGCACCTCGGCAGATCGTCAGCACCGTCGAAGACGACGATGACGAAGACCCGTTCGCCGACCTGCGTGACGAGTCACTGGACAGCCCGCCACAACCGGTGGTTCGCAAGGCCACGCCGAGCGTGCCGCAACACAGCGCGGTGCTGGCGGTGCAACTGGGTTCCCAGGAACAGCTGCGACGCCTGCCGCGGGCACGCCTGGAAGAACTGCTCGAACGCTATCGCGATTGCCTCGACCAGGCCGCTTCGCTGTATCAAGGCGAAGTGGAGACCCTGAACGATGGCAGCACGTTGATGCTGTTCCACACCGAAGACAGCGGCGACGATTACCTGACCAACGCCATTTGCTGTGGCGAGCTGCTGCGGGCCCTGGGCCACCAGTTGCAGATCGAAGTCGCGGACAGCGGCATCACCCTGCAATTGCAGCTAGGCCTGACCCTCGGCGACGAGCTGTTCGGCCTGAGCCAGATCGACTTGCTGCTCACCGACTCCGCCCAGGACGCCCTGGCCCTGTCGCAACACAGCCGCAACCTGCTGCTGGTGGAGCGCAAGATCAGCGATGACACGTTGATTCGCCAGCGCGCACGGATCCGTCCGATTGCCAGCCCTGAGGGAGCTTGCTGCGTGGAGCGGCTGATGGAGCCTTATCCGTCGATGCTTGAGCGGCAACTGGCGCGGATGCACGAGCGTCGCGCTTAAGCCTTGACCCCGATGTGAAGAAGCCCGCAGATGAGTGATCGTCTGCGGGCTTTTTTGTTGCCTGTCATGACGCCTTCGCGAGCAAGCCCGCTCCCACAGGTTCAGGGCCGTTCACATAATATGTGTACGACGCGGACACTGTGGGAGCGGGCTTGCCCGCGAAGAGGCCGGAACTGACGCCAGAAATCTCCAACCTGCAGAAACAACAAAGCCCGCACAAGGCGGGCTTTGTTTGAAGTCCATCCAGACTCAGAAGCGGAACACTTCCATATCCGTACGAATAGGTGCCGCCATCGGGATCTTCGGCTGCTTTTCCTGTTCTACCGCAGGTGCTGCCGCCTTGGCTGCCGGCTTGCGCGGGGCTTCGGCGATCGGTGGCTGATTGGCCAGCGGCTTGAGCGCCACCGACAGTTGCTCGGCCAGGCGTTGCAGCAACACACCCTGAGCCTGGACCTGAGCCGCCGTACTACCTGCATGCTGTTCCTGCAAATGGATGATACGGTTGTCGCGAACTTGCCCGCGACGGTCGATCAGACGCCATTGCGCATCGAGGATCGCTGGTTGTTTGGCACCCGAATCCAGGCGCGTGATGGTCAGCAATACCTGAACGTCCGGGGTGAAACCCAATGTCGCCGGGGCCAACACTACGCGCTGGCTGTCCAGGTGACCCGCGACCTGACGCAGCAGCAACTGATCGATATCCGACGAAAGGCTACCGGCCCAACGACCGTCGGTCGAGGCTTGCAAGCTGCCATCCGGCTGACGCTGCAACAGGGTTTCGCGTTGCAGGTAGTCGGCCACGGTGACTGGCCCCAACAATACCGCCATGCCCGCGTTCTGTGCAGGCTGAACCGGACTTCCAGCGTCAAGCTGATACAACGACACCGGCTGGTGAACGCTGCAACCCGCCAGGCCAAGAACGCCGGCGAGCATAAGAATAAAAGGAAGGCGCAGAGCAGTCATCGTCCCATCCAGGTGATCGTTAAAAGGCTGATCACAGTGAAAATACTCAATAAATATGAAGAACGCGCGGCAATGCCGGCGCTTGAAAGGCCATATCATCCGTGAATATGCGTTCCGACTCCAGCGCAAAGCGCCGAACTACGGGTTAAATCGTAGGTCGGCGTCTCTAAATCGCCTAATTGAGGTTTTCGACGAGCAGCGCATCGACCCGCTGGAAGCCACGCGGCAACTTATTGCCACGACGGCCACGTTCACCCTTGTAGTGTTCGAGGTCGTCCGCTTTCAGTGATAAGGTACGTTTTCCGGCCTGCAACACCAGTGTCGCACCGTCCGGCAATACGGCGATGTCCGTCACATACTCTTCGCGACTGGCCACTCGCTCACCGGGAATCCCGATGATTTTGTTGCCTTTGCCCTTACCTAATTGTGGCAGGTCGCTGATCTTGAATATCAGTAGGCGACCTTCGGTCGTCACCGACGCCAGCCAGTTCTGCTCACGATCGGCCACAGGGCGCGGCAGCATGACCTTGGCGTTGTTCGGCAGACTCAACAGCGCCTTGCCCGCCTTGTTCTTGGCCTGCAGGTCTTCACCCTTGACCACGAAACCGTAGCCGGCGTCGGAGGCGATCACGTACAGCGCATCGTCTTCCGGCATCAGCACGCATTCGAAACTCGCCCCCGGTGGCGGCGTCAGGCGACCGGTCAGCGGTTCGCCCTGGCCACGAGCCGACGGCAAGGTATGGGCGGCCACCGAATAACTGCGGCCGGTGGAGTCGATGAACACGGCAAACTGGTTGGAGCGCCCGGCTGCCAGCGCCTTGAAACCGTCCCCGGCCTTGTAGGAAAGCCCGGTGGCATCGATTTCGTGGCCTTTGGCGGAACGGATCCAGCCTTTTTCCGACAGCACGACCGTCACTTTCTCGTTCGGCAGCAGATCGTGTTCGGTCAGGGCCTTGGCCTCGGCGCGCTCGACGATTGGCGAACGACGGTCGTCGCCATAGGTTTCGGCATCCTTGATCAGCTCGGTGCGCACCAGCTTCTTAAGCTTGGCTTCGCTGCCCAGCAAGGCTTGCAGCTTGGCTTGTTCCTTGAGCAGTTCATCCTGCTCGGCTCGCAGCTTCATCTCTTCCAGCCGCGCCAACTGACGCAGGCGGGTGTCGAGGATGTAGTCGGCCTGGATTTCGCTGAGGGCAAAGCGCTCGATCAGCGCGGCTTTCGGATGTTCCTCGGTACGGATGATGTGGATCACTTCATCCAGGTTGAGGTAAGCGATCAACAAACCGTCCAACAGGTGCAGGCGACGCTCGACCTTGTCGAGGCGGAATTGCAGGCGACGACGCACGGTCTGCACCCGGAACTCCAACCATTCAACCAGCAGCGCTCGCAGGTTTTTCAGCTGCGGCTTGCCGTCCAGGCCGATGATATTGATGTTGACCCGGTAGCTCGACTCCAGCTCGGTGCTGGCGAACAGGTGCTGCATCAGCGCATCGTGGTCGAAGTTTTTCCGCGCACCCGGAATGATCACGATCCGGCACGGGTTTTCGTGGTCGGATTCGTCACGCAGGTCGGCAATTTGCGGCGCCTTGGACGGCTTGGCCTGCATCATCGCGGCGATCTGCTCCAGCACCTTGGCGCCCGAGACCTGATGCGGCAGAGCAGTGACGATAATGTCGCCGTCTTCGATGTGATACACGGCGCGCATGCGCACCGAACCGCGACCGGTTTCGTAGATTTTCAGCAGGTCGGCGCGCGGGGTGATGATTTCCGCTTCGGTCGGGTAGTCCGGGCCCTGGATGTGTTCACAGAGCTGTTCGACCGTGGCCTTGGGCTCGTCGAGCAAGCGCACGCAGGCGGTGGCGACTTCGCGCAGGTTGTGCGGCGGCACGTCGGTGGCCATGCCTACGGCGATACCGGTGGTGCCGTTGAGCAGAATGTTCGGCAGACGGGCTGGCAAGACCAGCGGCTCGTCCAGCGTGCCGTCGAAGTTCGGCCCCCAGTCCGCGGTGCCTTGGCCCAGTTCGCTGAGCAGCACTTCGGAATAACGCGACAAGCGCGCTTCGGTATAACGCATGGCGGCGAAGGACTTGGGATCATCCGGCGCACCCCAGTTACCCTGGCCGTCGACCAGCGTGTAGCGATAGCTGAATGGCTGGGCCATCAGTACCATGGCTTCGTAGCAGGCCGAGTCGCCGTGGGGGTGGAATTTACCGAGCACGTCACCGACGGTACGCGCCGACTTCTTGTGCTTGGAATCGGCGTCCAGCCCCAGCTCGCTCATGGCGTAGATGATACGCCGCTGTACCGGTTTCAGACCGTCGCCGATATGCGGCAAGGCACGGTCCATGATCACGTACATGGAGTAGTTGAGGTAGGCATTTTCGGTGAAGTCAGCCAGTGACCGGCGTTCTACACCGTCCAGGCTGAGATCAAGGGAGTCGCTCATGCGGGCCTCATCGGTTCGTTGTCTGGCGCAGCAGCATGGTGCCACCGCGCTGGGTAAATTCAAGTTTGTTCAGTGCGCTCATGCCGAGCAGCACCTGATCGCCATGCAGCCCCGGGGCCACCAGTGCACGTACGTCGTGCAACACGATGCCGCCCAGTTGCAGGCGTTCGATCCGGGTGCGATAGCCCTGGCTCAGGCCATTGGCCGTGCTCAGGGTTACGCCGAAACCTTCTTCGAGCTTCAAACGCTTGGCCAGGTCCGCCGGGATCGACACATCGGTTGCCCCGGTGTCGAGCATGAAGTCCACCGGCTGGCCGTTGATCTGGCCGCTGGCAACGAAATGCCCCTGCACATTGCTGACCAGCTTCACTTCAATGAAACCTTCGCCCTGCTCCGAACTGACCACCACATTCGGATTTTGCTGTCGAGCTTCCCACTGGCCGAAAAACCGCGCGGCCAGGAACAGCCCGGCACACCAGGCCAGCACCATGAACACTCGGCCGATGCGCTGACCCGGCGATTGTTGTCTCACGGCTTGGCACTCCAGCCACCGTCCGGTGCGGCAAAGCGCCAGACCACCGGACGCAATTCACCATCGACGCGCGCGCCAAAATTGTTGTCGACACCGATCCAGGCGCCATCGGCATCCACGATCAATGCTTCCTCGAGGCCATAATCCTGTGGATAACGACGGTTCTCCTGCAACAACTCGGCGGCGTACGACCAGCAGCGCTCGACCTTGGCCGTCTGTGGATCCCGGCGGCAAATCTTGTAGGCATTGCGTTCAAGGGTGAAGAGCTTGCCGTTGAACAGGGATAAATCGGAAAAGTCCCGGTGAACAGCTCTGGCGTGAGGGAACTGCCCTGGCTGCATTTCCACGCCTGCCTCGCTCAGCAGCACGCAGCCACCGTCGCAGTCCCACAACGTCTGCTTGCGCTTGATCAGCAGCAGCCCACGGCCCTGACGCTCGGCGGCGAACCACATCTGATCGCCCGCCGGATTGATTGCCAGCCCTTCGAACAACGCATTGAATTGCAATAGCAGGCCTCTGGCCCTTGCCTCGCGAACCAGCATCGGCGAGATTTTCAACCACGCGGCAGGCCCCGTTGGTGGCACCTGCAAGACAGCGGCATGGCCTTCGCTGACGATGTAGCGATTGCCAGCGCTGTCGCAGGTGATGCCTTCGAAATCCAGATCGCCGCCACGTATGAACGAAGCTCCCCAGACGCTAGACTTCAGCCCCCAGGGCAAACCGCTGTCAGGCACCGGCGGCACGTCAATGTGCACCGTTTCGGCCTGCCAGACTGGCTCGCGGGTATCGAGGCGATAGATCTGATCATCGTCGCGGTCGGAAACCGCCCACAGTTCATTGCCACACTGCGCCAGCCCGGACAGGTTGCCACCGCGCATGCCGTTGACGACATGCCCGGACAACAGGCGCAACTCTGGTGCCGGTTCGGCGCAAACCGTTATCGACGTCAGCAGCAACCCACAGGCCAGGGCAAAGCCCAGACGCATCAGCCCAGCACCTCGGCCAGGTTGCCCTTGGACTCCAGCCAGGTCTTGCGGTCACCGGCGCGTTTCTTCGCCAGCAGCATGTCCATCATTTCCGAGGTCGCCTCGAAATCTTCCAGGGTCAATTGCACCAGACGCCGAGTGTTCGGATCCATGGTGGTCTCGCGTAGCTGCGGCGGGTTCATCTCGCCCAGCCCCTTGAATCGGGTGACCTGCGGCTTGCCGCGTTTCTTCTCGGCCACCAGGCGATCGAGGATGCCATCGCGCTCGGCTTCATCGAGGGCGTAGTAGATCTCTTTGCCCAGGTCGATGCGGTACAGCGGCGGCATCGCGACATAGACGTGACCGGCATCCACCAACGGGCGGAAATGCTGGACGAACAAGGCGCACAGCAAGGTCGCGATGTGCAGGCCGTCGGAGTCGGCGTCGGCGAGGATGCAGATCTTGCCGTAGCGCAGCTGGCTCATGTCCGCCGCGCCCGGATCGACACCAATGGCCACGGCAATGTTGTGCACTTCCTGGCTGGCCAGCACTTCGCTGCCGTCGACTTCCCAGGTGTTGAGGATCTTGCCGCGCAACGGCAGGATTGCCTGGAACTCTTTGTCCCGCGCTTGTTTGGCAGAACCGCCGGCGGAATCACCTTCCACCAGGAACAGTTCGGAACGCATCGGGTCCTGTCCGGCACAGTCGGCCAGTTTGCCCGGCAGCGCCGGGCCTTGGGTGACGCGTTTACGCTCGACTTTCTTGCTCGCCTTCAAACGACGGCCGGCGTTGTTGATTGCCAGTTCCGCCAGCAGCATGCCGGTTTCCGGGTTGGCGTTAAGCCACAGGCTGAAGGCATCCTTGACCACACCGGAGACGAATGCCGCCGCTTCACGGGACGACAGGCGCTCCTTGGTCTGGCCGGAGAATTGCGGCTCCTGCATCTTCATCGACAACACGAAGGCAATACGTTCCCAGACGTCCTCCGGCGCCAGCTTCACGCCGCGCGGCAACAGGCTGCGGAATTCACAGAATTCGCGCATGGCATCGAGCAGGCCCTGACGCAATCCGTTGACGTGAGTACCGCCCTGGGCTGTCGGGATCAGGTTGACGTAGCTTTCCTGCACCGCGTCGCCACCTTCGGGTAGCCACAGCAGCGCCCAATCGACCGCTTCCTTATTACCGGCGAAGGCGCCGCAGAACGGCTCGTCCGGCAGGCGTTCGAATTCGGTGACCGCGTCCACCAGATAGGAACGCAGGCCGTCTTCGTAATGCCATTCGACTTTCTCGCCGGAGGCCTTGTCTTCAAAGCTGACCAACAGCCCCGGGCACAACACGGCCTTGGCCTTGAGCACGTGCTTGAGGCGGCTGATGGAGAATTTCGGCGAGTCGAAGTATTTCGGATCCGGCGCGAAGAACACGCTGGTGCCGGTGTTGCGTTTGCCGACAGTGCCGACGATTTCCAGCTCGGTGGCCTTGTAGCCATCCTTGAAGGTCATCTGGTATTCGTTGCCGTCACGTTTTACACGCACCCGGACTTCGGTGGACAAGGCGTTGACCACGGAAATACCCACCCCGTGCAGACCGCCGGAGAACTGGTAGTTCTTGTTGGAAAACTTGCCACCGGCATGCAGCTTGGTGAGGATCAGCTCGACGCCCGAAACACCTTCCTCGGGGTGAATGTCCACTGGCATGCCCCGGCCGTCATCGCTGACTTCCAGGGAATGGTCGGCGTGCAGGATCACCTGCACCGATGAGGCGTGCCCGGCCAAGGCTTCGTCGACGCTGTTGTCGATGACTTCCTGGGCAAGGTGGTTCGGCCGACTGGTGTCGGTGTACATGCCGGGGCGTTTGCGCACCGGGTCGAGGCCCGAGAGGACTTCGATGGCGTCTGCGTTATAAGAGCTAGCGCTGGGAGTGGCCATGGGTTCTCGTCGTCAGTGTTCGGTGAAAAAAGAATTCATGGGGCTATCGCTCACAATGCGGTGAAATCGATGGCCTGGTACAAATCGGCGCCAATGCCGGCAAAACTCAACATGGCCGGCATTCGCGCGGCAAAACCCTGGAAACTGTGGTCGCCGCCGGCCTGGATACGCAAGGCGCATGCCCGGTAATACTGCTGGGCGAGGCGATAGTCCAGCGTTTCGTCAGCTGTCTGCAACCATACCTGATAACGCTCCGGTTCCCGGGGCGCCGGCACTTCCAGTTCGGCCAGGGCCGTCACGTGGTCGTGGGTCATTTCCCAGGTCTCTTCGGTATACAGGTTTTTCTGCGTCCCCAGATAGCCGTCGAACATCCGGTGCGGGCTGACGGCAGGATTGATCAACAGGGCTTTCAAGCCATGGCGCTCGGCCAGGTGAGTGGCATAGTAGCCGCCGAGTGAGCTGCCGACCAGCAGTGGCCGCCCCAGCTCGGCAATCGCCTGTTCCAGCTGGGTTATCGCCTGGCGCGGGTGATGGTGCAATGCCGGCACGCGCAACTGTTCGCTCAGGCCCAGGCGCTCCATCACTTCGACCAACTGACAGGCCTTCTTCGACAACGGCGAGCTGTTGAAGCCGTGGATATAAAGGATCGAACCGGACATTTGAGCTCCCTGTGCGTCGGCTAAAGAGGCGGAGTTTACAGGGACTCGGGGGAATCGGGGATATCCACAGAATTCAGGGCGCCAGTGTAGACGCCTTCGCGAGCAAGCCCGCTCCCACAGGGATCTGAGGTGCTCCAAAAACCCTGTGGGAGCGGGCTTGCTCGCGAAGGCCGCGCCTCGGTCTTTGGAAGTAACAGAAAAATCAGTAGCCGTTGGAACCGTAATCCACAGTGAAATCAAACCCGGTCACCCGCTCCACCCCGGTTTCCAGCCGCCCGTCGGGCAGCAGTCGCAACCAGCGATAGCCTGGCGCCTGTTCCCCAACCTTGAAATCCTCGCTGCCCGGCTCGAACTGGATGCAGGTCGAGGGCGAGGCGATCAGACGCACGCCGTTACGTAATTGATCGATTTCCTGGTGCACATGCCCCCACAACACGGCACGCACCTGTGGAAACCGATCCAGCACTTCAAAAAACGCCTCGGGATTACGCAGGCCGATAGGCTCCATCCAGGCGCAGCCAATCGACACCGGATGATGGTGGAAACACACCAGGTGATGACGTTCCGGCGCTTCGCTCAACGAGCGGGCGAGCAACTGCAATTGTTCGTCCTGCAAATACCCCGGCACCGAGCCCGGTACGGCGGAATCGAGCAACGTAACCCGCCAGTTGCCGATATCCACCACCGGTTCGAGCAAGGCGCTCTGCACCGCCGCCTCGGCCATGATCTGCGGTTCGTCGTGATTGCCGGGGATCCAGCGCGCCGGCGCATCGAGCTGGCGCGTCATGTCGCGAAACTGCTGGTAGGACTCCAGTGTCCCATCCTGGGACAGATCCCCCGTGGCCAGGATCAAGTCAATCCGTGGCTGCTGCTCGCGCACCAGTTCGATCACCCGTTGCAGGCTGTCGCGGGTGTTCATGCCCAGCAACGCGCCGTCCGCTTCGGCAAACAGGTGACTGTCGGAGAGTTGCACCAGCAACGCCGGATCGGCGGTGGTCAATGTGGATACGCTCGGCAAGGCGTTCTCCCAGGGCGTGATCACGGGGATGGGTAAGTGCGCCAATTATGCTGGGGGATGATCGAAAGGGGAAACCAATGAACCTGACGCAGTTCACAACTGCGGTTCACAGTTAACGGACTACTTCGTACTCATGCCCCAGTGCCAGGCAATGGCTCAGCCATTCGCCCAGAAACATGTTCAGTTGGGCCTTCTCGTCCGGCTGGTGCATCGAGGCATTCGGGTAAGGATAGATGCCGCGAAAGCGTCGCGCATGTTCGGCGCTGACCACTTCAGCCATGCGCGCGTCGTGATAGACCTGTACTTCCAGTTGCGGCACCGGCAGCCAGGGCAGGCTGTGTTCCTGACGCACTTGCAGGGTCGTTGTGTAAGGACAGGTCAGCAGCACTTCCAGCGCCAACACGCCGAGCATCTGGTCGCCATGGGTCACGGCGATGCGCCGCGCCGCGGGCTCGCTGCGCATGTCCGGCAGTAGTCGCATCAGGCGCGCGTAGTTCGCCTCGCAGGACGCTTGCAGCCCCACCAGGTCCACCCGATAGCGATCGCGCAGCTTGTTTACGACCATAACCCCCTCACTTCAACGCGGTTCAAAGCCAGCCATTGCAAGGCAATGATGCTCGCCGCGTTGGCAATACGCCCGTCGCGTACGGCTTGCAGGGCATCTTCAAAGGCCCAGACCGTGACGCGGATATCTTCTGCCTCTTCCTCCAGCCCATGCAGGCCGCCCACCCCGGAACTGTCGCAACGCCCCAGATACAGATGCACGAATTCGTTGCTGCCGCCCGGCGATGGAAAGTATTTGAGCATCGGCCAGAGCGCCCCGATTTCCAGCCCAGCTTCCTCCTGCGCCTCGCGGTGAGCAACTGCTTCCGGCACTTCTTCCTTGTCGATCAGACCAGCGACCAGTTCGATCAGCCACGGGTTGTCGGTCTTGCCCATGGCACCGACGCGAAACTGCTCGATCAGCACCACTTCATCGCGCTGCGGGTCGTACGGCAGCATGCAGACCGCGTCATGGCGAACGAATACTTCACGATTGATCTCGCGGCTCATGCCCCCGGCGAACAATTCGTGGCGCAAGTGCACGCGTTCGAGCTTGTAGAAGCCCTCGTAGCATTTTTCGCGCCGCACGATATCAACGGCGGTCGGAATGGCGTTGGCAAAATCCGTCATGATTATCCTCGTTACTGCAGATCCTGAACGAGGCTGCTTTTCCTGGGCCTCGACTTCGCGCCATCCTAACGCGCCCGTGACGTTTGATGCAGCCCCTTTCCCGTCAGCGGGATGGACGGCTAGGACGAAACCCACTCTAATTAGCTTAGTGGCGAACTGACTGCTTTGTTGAGAGTCGAAGCCGGTAACTTTTTGCCTTCCCCTGTTTCAGAAAGGACGCCCATGTCGCTTTTCAAAATCGCCTCCGTGGCCGCTATCGCCCTGACCCTGGGCGCCTGCGCGAGCCTGTTCCAGCCCAACTACCGGACGCCGCTGGAAACCACCCGCGACGCCTCTGAACAGCTCAAGCCCGGTTGCAGCAACCCGGATTGCCCGCTGGTCAACATCGACACGCTGCACTTCCCGGCCGAACCGCAATTGGACGGCATCATCGAAAAACGCCTGCTGCAAATGACCCGCACCTCGCCCGATGCCCCAGTGGCACCGACCCTGGCGGCCTATCGCGAAGAGTTTTTGCGCACCGCCGGCCCGCGTTACAGCAGCTATCTGCAGGCCAAGGTACGTGAGCAGCATGACGGCTTGGTGATCATCGAATTGTCCAGCTACCTGGACACCGGCGGTGCCCATGGCACGCCAGGTCGAGGCTTCATCAACTATTCGCGCCAGCAGCATAAAGTGCTGACGCTGTCGGACATGCTGGTGCCAGGGCAGGAAGACGCGTTCTGGAAAGCCGCGCAGGTGGCGCATAACAGCTGGCTGATCAGCACCAAGCTCGATCAGGAAGCGGAGTTCGTGAAGAGCTGGCCGTTCCAGAAAACCCAGAACGTGGCGCTGACCTACGGCGGGGTGATCCTCAAGTACGAAACCAGCACCATTGCGCCTTACGCGCTGGGCCATGTCGAACTGAAGATCCCCTACCCTCGCCTGAACGGCATCATCAAGCCCGAGCTGTTTCCCGGCCGTAACTGAAGGCCCGGCCCAGCACTAGCTGGAGCAACCCTGCCACGACCAGTGCTGGCAGGGTTGCACCGACATCCGGATACAGGTTGGCCAACAAGTGATAGGTGCTGACCCCGCCCAGCCAGGCGAGCAGTGCTGGCCAGCGCAATGCGGCCGAGGCCACCTTGGCGCTGCGCTTGCGCAGGATGAAATGGTCCACCAGCACCACGCCGAACAACGGCGCAAACACCGAACCGATCAGCAGCAGGAAGTTCTGGTACTGGGCCAACGGCGCCAGCAGGGCAATCAGCGTGCAGATGACGCCGATGGCCAGGGCCAGGTGTTCGACTTTGGCGCGCATCAGAATCCCGCTGGACACTGCCGCCGAGTGAATATCGGCAAAGGCGTTTTCCGACTCATCCAGCAGAATCAGCAGCAGCGGAATCCCCAGGCCGGCACCGGCCAACGCCAGCAGCAAGGCATTGACTTCACCGCTCGGCGCGAACGCCAGGGTGTAGGCCACGCCCAGGCTCATCAGCCAGAAATTACCGATGAAGAAACCGATGGCAGTGCCACCGAAGACGTTTTTCGCGCGCTTGCCGAAACGCGAGTAGTCGGCGATCAGCGGCAACCACGACAGCGGCATGGCAATGGCGATGTCGAAGCCCACGGCGAACGGCATCGAACCGTCACCGGCCTGGGCCCACAACGCGGCCAGGTCAGCCTTGGCGAACAGGTTCCAGGTCAGCCAGATGCACGCGGCCAGCAGCAGCCAGATGCCCCATTTGCGCAGGATCTGCCGGACGAAAGTCAGCGGGCCGCTGACCGCGAGCAAGGTCGCCAATGCGCCGAAGAACAGCGTCCACAGCACCGGGTTGGAGATCAGGCTGCCTTCACTGAAGGCTTTGGCGCCCAACAGGCTCGCGGCATCGCGCATGACGATGATTTCGAACGAACCCCAGCCGATCAATTGCAGCAGGTTCAGCACCGCCGGCAGGCTCGCGCCCTTGGTACCGAGGCTGAGCTTGAGCGCGGCCATCGACGACAGGCCGGTGTCACTGCCGATTACCCCGACCGCGGCCAGCAGCAGAACGCCGACCAGGGTGCCGAGAAAAATCGCCAGCAACGAACCGGACAGGCCCAGGCCCGGTGCGAGCAATGCACCGGTCTGCAACACCATCAGGCCGATGCCGAGGGAGAACCACAGGGAAAACAGGTCGCGGCCGCCGAAGACACGTTTGTCGGTCGGCACTGCGATGTCGGGGGAGTAAGTGCTGGGTTGAATGCTCAAGGGTGTTATCTCAGAGGGACATTTGTTGTTGTGAATCACCAGATCCCATGTGGCGAGGGGGCTTGCCCCCGTTGGGCTGCGCAGCAGCCCCAAAACAGGCAATCGAGTTCTGCCAGTGCGAACTCATTGCCGGATTTACGACCGCTTCGCGGCCGAACGGGGGCAAGCCCCCTCGCCACAGGGTTATCAGCGCGCCATCAAACTTTCTGATACAGCTGACTGCCTTCCTGCTTGAAGCGCTCGGCCTGTTCGGCCATGCCCTGGGCGACGTCCACGTCGACCGCTTCGATCCGTTGGTTGGCCGCGTACTCGCGGACTTCCTGGGTGATCTTCATCGAGCAGAATTTCGGCCCGCACATCGAGCAGAAGTGCGCGACCTTGGCCGAATCCTTCGGCAGCGTCTCATCGTGATACGAACGAGCGGTGTCCGGATCAAGACCCAGGTTGAACTGGTCTTCCCAACGGAACTCAAAGCGCGCCTTGCTCAAGGCATTGTCGCGGATCTGCGCGCCCGGGTGCCCCTTCGCCAGATCGGCGGCATGCGCGGCGATCTTGTAGGTGATGATCCCGGTCTTCACGTCATCCTTGTTCGGCAGGCCCAGGTGTTCCTTCGGCGTCACGTAGCAGAGCATGGCGCAACCGAACCAGCCGATCATCGCCGCACCGATACCGGAGGTGATGTGGTCATAGCCTGGCGCGATGTCGGTGGTCAGCGGGCCGAGGGTGTAGAACGGCGCCTCGTCGCAGCACTCGAGCTGCTTGTCCATATTCTCTTTGATCAACTGCATCGGCACGTGGCCCGGGCCTTCGATCATGCACTGCACGTCGTGCTTCCAGGCAATCTTGGTCAACTCGCCGAGGGTTTCCAGTTCGCCGAACTGCGCTTCGTCGTTGGCGTCGGCAATCGAGCCCGGACGCAGGCCATCGCCCAGCGAGAAGCTGACGTCGTAGGCCTTCATGATTTCGCAGATGTCTTCGAAATGGGTGTAGAGGAAGTTCTCCTTGTGGTGCGCCAGGCACCACTTGGCCATGATCGAACCACCACGGGAGACGATGCCGGTCACGCGCTTGGCGGTCATCGGCACATAGCGCAACAGCACGCCGGCGTGGATGGTGAAGTAGTCGACGCCCTGCTCGGCCTGCTCGATCAGCGTGTCGCGGAACAGTTCCCAGGTCAGGTCTTCGGCCACGCCGCCGACTTTTTCCAGGGCCTGGTAGATCGGCACGGTACCGATCGGCACCGGCGAGTTGCGGATGATCCACTCGCGGGTTTCGTGAATGTGTTTGCCGGTGGACAGGTCCATGACCGTATCCGAACCCCAGCGAATGCCCCAGGTCAGTTTCGCCACTTCTTCTTCGATGGACGAACCCAGGGCGCTGTTGCCGATGTTGCCGTTGATCTTCACCAGGAAGTTACGGCCGATAATCATCGGTTCCAGTTCGGTGTGGTTGATGTTGGCCGGAATGATCGCGCGGCCACGGGCGATTTCGTCACGGACGAATTCAGGGGTGATGATTTTCGGCACGCTGGCGCCGAAGCTGTGACCGGCGTGTTGCTGGTCCAGCAGGCCGGCGGCGCGGGCCACTTCCAGCTTCATGTTTTCGCGGATGGCAACGTATTCCATCTCGGCGGTGATGATGCCTTGGCGCGCGTAGTGCATCTGGCTGACGTTGGCACCCGGCTTGGCGCGGCGCGGGTTGTTGACGTGAGCGAAGCGCAGCTTGGTCAGTTCCGGATCGGCAAGGCGCTCCTGGCCGAAGTTCGAGCTCAGGCCGCTCAGGCGCTCGGTATCGCCACGGGATTCGATCCACGGCGAACGCACGTCGGCCAGGCCTTTGCGCACATCGATGATGACATTGGGGTCGGTGTACGGGCCCGAGGTGTCGTACACCACCACCGGCGCGTTGACCTCGCCACCGAAGTCGGTCGGCGTCACGTCCAGGCTGATTTCGCGCATCGGCACGAGGATGTCCGGGCGGGTGCCCTGAACATAGATTTTTTGCGAGCGGGTAAACGGCTGAACCGATTGCTGATCGACCTTGGCCGAGTCACTCAGGTTGGTGGCGATTTTTGCTTTTGTAGTCATCACGGGCTCTCCAGACAGCATCCAGGCATTGGATTTTTGTCGGAGCGAACCTGTAAACGAATGGACGCACGGGCGCTGGGAAAACCAGCTGTGCTGTGCTCAGTGCTCGAGGGGTGTTCGATTGTCGAACAACATCCCGGACGAAGCACAAGAGGACTCGCCGGGTGACGAGAAATCTTGTTCCCTACGCAGGCGCTAACCTGATCAGGTTCAACGGGATCCGAAATTATTCGATCTCAGCCTCATAGCAAGGCACCCCGACAAGAACCCGGCCAGTCTAGACACAACTGACAAAGAACGCCAACCCCACTGCAAATACCATGATGAATGGCGTTATTACAGGCAGTATCAGGATTGTTGCCGCCCGAATGCACAACTACACTCGCTACGCTGAGCCGCGCATTGACGCTGTCAAAGCAGGGCCTTAGCCTTGGCGCTCAAATTACCTGTGTAATATCAATTCTAGGGATCGTCTATGCTGCGCAAACTTTCACTGGCCCTTGCCGTGTCTTGTGCGTCCAACGGAATGGCCTGGGCAGCAGATGCGCCCTTATCGAACAAGACGGACCTCGTCAGCGTTTATCAGGAAGCCGTAAACAACAACTCCGATCTGGCGGCTGCCATCGCCCAATACGGCGCGCAGAAGGAAGTCGTGCCCCAGGCCCGCGCCGGGTTGCTGCCGAACCTCTCGGGCGGCGCCGATGTTGCCGAGGTGCGTACGTCGCTCGATCAACCTTCGGGCACGACCAACCGCGATGCTCATTCGTACCAGGCCACTTTGGCGCAGCCGCTGTTCCGCGCCGATCGCTGGTTCCAGTTCCAGGCCGCCAAGGAAGTCAACGAACAGGCTGCCCTGCAGCTCTCGGCGACCGAGCAGAATTTGATCCTGCAAACCGCTGACAGCTATTTCAACGTGCTGCGCAGCCAGGACAACCTGGCCTCGACCAAGGCCGAAGAAGCGGCGTTCAAACGCCAACTCGATCAATCCAACGAGCGTTTCGATGTCGGCCTCTCGGACAAGACCGACGTGTTGAACTCACAAGCCAGCTACGACACCGCACGCGCCAACCGCATCGTTGCGCAGCGCCAGGTGGACGACGCCTTTGAAGCATTGATCACCCTGACCAACCGCCAGTACAACTCGATCTGGGGCATCAGCCATAACCTGCCGATCCTGCCGCCAGTACCGAACGACGCCAAGGCCTGGGTCGAAACGGCGGGCCGGCAGAACCTCAACCTGTTGGCCAGCAATTATGCCGTCAGCGCCGCCGAGCAAACCCTCAAGCAACGCAAGTCCGGGCACTTGCCAACGGTTGATGCGATCGCCAAGTACGAGAAGGGCGACAACGACGCACTGGGCTTCAGCAACCCGAACAACTTGCCCCAGGCGTACGGCGGCAACGTCGAGCAAACGACCGTGGGCCTGCAACTGAACATCCCGATCTACAGCGGCGGCCTGATCAACTCCCAAGTGCGCCAGTCGTATGCACAACTGGACCAGACCGAGCAGCAACGTGAATCCCTGCGCCGCAGCATCGTGGAAAACACCCGCGACCTGCACCGCGCGGTGAACACCGATGTCGAGCAGGTACAGGCGCGCAAGCAATCGATCATTTCCAACCAGAGCGCGGTGGAAGCGACTGAAATCGGCTATCAGGTGGGTACGCGAAACATCGTCGACGTGCTGGATGCGCAGCGTCAGCTCTACTCCTCGGTGCGCGACTACAACAACACCCGCTACGACTACATCCTCGACAACCTGCGCTTGAAGCAACAGGCCGGCACATTGAACCCCGGGGATCTGCAAAACCTGGCACGCTGGCTCAATCCGAACTACAACCCGGACAAGGATTTCCTGCCACCGGATCTGGCCAAGGCGGCAGAGGAGCAGTTGAAAGCGCGCCCTGATCAGTAAAAGCCAAAGCTTCGCGAGCAAGCCCGCTCCCACATTGAGCTGCTGTCGTACACAAAACCTGTGTTCACAGAAAGTCCAATGTGGGAGCGGCGGTGCGGCGATCCGACTTGCTCGCGAATGAATACAACTCGGTCTAACGCTCGATCAACCGCCCCAACCCATCCAGCAAGCGCTGCAATGCACCCTGATTGGCGCGCATCACTTTCAACCCGGCCTCTGCCATGCGCTGCGCATCACGGGGCAGTTCGAACAGTCGCTGCACCGCCACCGCCAGCCCTTCGGCATCCTCCACTTCCTGCAACGCCCCGGCACTGCGCAACTGCGCGGCGATTTCGAGGAAGTTGAACAGATGCGGCCCGCTCAACACCGGTTTAGCGAGGGCGGCCGGCTCCAGCAGGTTATGCCCGCCATTGGGCACCAGACTGCCGCCGACGAAGGCACTGTCCGCCAGGGCGTAGAGAAACAGCAACTCGCCCATGGTGTCGCCCAGCAGCACCGACGTATTGGCACTGACCGCATCACCGCTCGAACGGCGGACCGTGGCAAACCCTTGTTGCTGGCACAACCCGTACACCGAATTGAAGCGCTCCGGATGACGCGGTACCAGAATCAGCAAGGCATCGGGGTGACTGGCCAACAGCTGACGATGAGCCGCCAGCACCACCTCGTCTTCGCCGTCATGGGTGCTGGCCGCGATCCACACCGGTCGCTCCAGCGCTTGCCATTGCCCGCGCAATTGGCTGGCGCGCTCAAGCAGTTGCGGGTCGATGGTCAGGTCGAACTTGATCGAACCGGTCACTTCGACGGCTTCAGCCCGTGCGCCGAGATTCCGGAAACGCTGGGCTTCGGCTTCGGTCTGCACCGCGAACAGGCTCATCTCGGCCAGCATCGGCCGGGTCAGCTTGGGGAACCGGCCGTAGCCCCTGGCCGACCGCTCGGACAGTCGCGCATTGGCCAGCGCCACGGGAATGCCACGCTTGGCACATTGATGGATATGGTTGGGCCACAGTTCGGTTTCCATGATCACCGCCAGTTTCGGCTGGACCCGATCGAGGAAGCGCCGGGCAGCGCAAGGCAGGTCGTACGGCAGATAACAGTGCTGGATGCGCGGCTCATTGGCGAACAGCGCGAGGATGCGTTCCGACCCGGTCGGCGTCATGCAGGTCACCGTGATCGGCAAATCCGGATAACGCGCCAGCAAGGCGCGGATCATCGGTGCGGCAGCAATGCTTTCGCCCACCGAGACGGCGTGCACCCAGATGCCGCCCGGTTTCATCGCCGGCATCCCGTAGGAGAATCGCTCGCCGATGCGCCTGGCATACGCCGGCGCCTTGCGCGCGCGCAGCCACAGCCGAATCGCTACCAATGGCAGCCCCAGATAAAACAGCGCGGTGTAGAGAGTTCTATTCATGGCGGCGGAGTTTATCGGCTTTTTTCGCCAATCGTCTGCAAGTGCACGGCAAAACGTTCGGCGAGCCAGCGCGCGGCCGGGCCGAGCGGTTCGTCCCGGCGCCATACCAGCTCCACCACCAGGGCTGGCGGGGTCCATTCGCTGACCAGTTCGACCATCTGATTCTGATAAGTCGGGTACTGCACCACATGGCGCGGCAACCAGGCCCAGCCGAGGCCGCGCACCAGCCATTCGGCCATCACATAGAAACTGTCAGCGCGCCAGACTTGCGGGCTGGCGGGGTCACTGCCGGGATAAATGCTCGACTCCGTGGACATCAGCAACTGCCGATGCAGCGCCAGTTGCTGGCCGTCCACCGAGCCTTTGCCCGCCAACGGATGATCCTTGCCACACACCGTGACCATTTCTACACTGCCCAGCACCCGCCGCTCGAGTGCCTCGGGAATCTGATCGTGAAAGAACAGCAGCCCCAGATCGGCGCGCCGTTCCACCAGCTTGCGCGCGACATCGCCCTGGGCGGCGCTGGTCAGTTGCACTTCAAGGCTGGGAAATTTTTCCGCCAGGGCCTCGAAGCTTTCGATGATCGGCTGATAAGGCATCGCCTCATCCTGCGCCACACGCAGTCGCGCCTCCTGGCCGCGCATCATTGCCAGTGCCCGGCCGTTGAGTCGTTCGCACTGGCGCAACACTTCCCGCGCTTCGTCCAGCAAAGCCGTGCCGGCTTCGGTGAGTTTCGGCTGGCGGCCGCTGCTGCGGTCGAACAAGCTGACGCCCAGGTCTTCTTCCAGCAACGCGATCGAACTGCTGACCGCCGACTGCGCCTTGCGCTGATCCCGCGCCACGGCAGAAAACGAGCGCTGCTCGGCTACGCTGACAAACAACCGCAGCTGCTCAAGATTCCATTGCATGCTCATGGCTCAACCCATCTTCCAAACAGATAGGTAATGACTTTACCGCATCTGGCGAATCTCTAGAATGCCGACCTCAGAGAGCAACACTTCACACGAGGATTGACCCATGACCGCTTACTACTACCTGGCCATTGCCATCTGCGCCGAAGTGATTGCCACTGTTTCGATGAAAGCGGTCAAGGGCTTCAGCACCCCGCTGCCACTGGTGCTGGTCATCGTCGGTTACGGGATCGCCTTCTGGATGCTGACCCTGGTGGTGCGCAGCGTCCCGGTGGGCGTGGCGTACGCCGTGTGGGCCGGCATGGGGATCGTGATGGTCAGCGTTGCGGCGCTGTTCATCTACGGGCAGAAGCTGGACGTACCGGCGATGCTGGGGATGGCGCTGATTGTGCTGGGCGTGGTGGTCATCCAGCTCTTCTCCAAAACCGCCGGCCACTGACACTCTGTAGGAGCCGGCTTGCTGGCGATCCGGCCAACGCGGTGTGCCTGATGCACCGCTATCGCCAGCAAGCCGGCTCCTACAAACATCTAACCCGCCACCCTTGTATACTGCGCCCTCGTCTTGAACACTGAGGTCGCTGCATGCCATCCGTTATTTCCACCGACGTTCTGATTGTCGGCGCTGGTGTCGCCGGCCTCTGGCTGAACGCGCGCCTGCGCCGCCAGGGTTTTTCGACCGTGCTGGTGGAAAGCGCCAGCCTCGGTGGCGGGCAAAGCGTGAAGTCCCAGGGCATCATCCACGGCGGCGCCAAATACGCGCTGCACGGCGCCCTGACCGGCGCCTCGGAAGCCATCGCCGACATGCCGCGCCGCTGGCGCGAAGCCCTGGCCGGTGACGGCGAGCTGGACCTGTCCGGCGTGCGCCTGCTGTCCGAAGCCCATTACCTCTGGTCCCCCGGCACTCTCGCCGGCAACCTCACCAGTTTCTTTGCCAGCAAGGCCGTGCGCGGTCGCGTCGATCAGGTCAAGGGCGAGCAATTGCCGCCAGCCCTGCAAGACAAGCGCTTCAAGGGCAAGGTCTATCGCCTGGCGGAACTGGTGATCGATGTGCCGAGCCTGATCCAGCGCCTGGCCGATCTGGCGGGGGATGGCTTGCTCGCCGGGCAGAACATCGAGCCACTGCTGGAAGGCGGCGTGCTGGTCGGCTTGAAAGTCGATGAGCGCGAGATCCGCGCCCAGCGCATCGTCCTGAGCGCCGGCGCCGGCACCGCGGCATTGCTTGAAACCCTGGGCCTGAGCCAGCCGGCCATGCAGCGCCGGCCATTGCACATGATCATCGCCAAGGGCCCAAGCCTCAAACCGCTGTACGCCCACTGCCTGGGTGGCGGCACCAAACCGCGCATCACCGTGACCACGCATCCGGCAGCGGATGGCCAATGGGTCTGGTACCTGGGCGGCGACATCGCGGAGTCTGAAGGCGTAGCCCGTGAGCCCGCCGAGCAGATCGCCACCGCCCAGAAAGAACTCGGCCAATTGCTGCCATGGATCGACCTGAGCACCGTGCAATGGGCGACCTTGCGCGTGGATCGCGCCGAACCGCTGCAATCCGGCTTGACCCGTCCCGACAATGCCTTTGTGGCCGAGGAAGGCCGACTGCTGGTGGGTTGGCCGACCAAGCTCGCCCTGGCGCCAGACTTCGCCGACCGCGTGATCGCCAGCCTGAACCGCGACGGTATCCAGCCAGGCCACCCGGCAGCGCTGCCTGATCTACCGAAGCCGCCGATGGGTGTACCGGCCTGGGAGCAACTGCTGCCATGAGCCAACCGACCCTGCACGATCTGCATCGCCCACTGGGCAGCACCGGCCTGCTGGTTTCACCCCTGGGCCTGGGCACGGTGAAACTGGGCCGCGACCAAGGGGTGAAGTACCCCAACGGCTTCCGGATTCCCGATGACGATGAAGCGCGCATGCTGCTCAAGCTCGCCCGCGACCTGGGCATCAACTTGATCGACACCGCCCCGGCCTATGGTCGCAGCGAAGAGCGCCTCGGTCCGTTGTTGCGCGGCCAGCGTCAGGATTGGGTGATTGTCAGCAAGGTCGGTGAAGAGTTTGCCGACGGCCAGTCTCGTCACGACTTCAGCGCCGCACACACGCGAATGTCAGTGGAACGCAGCCTGCAACGCCTGGAAACGGACTTCATCGACCTGGTGCTTGTGCACTCCGACGGCAACGACCTGGCGATCCTCAATGACTGCGAAGTCTACGACACCCTCGCCGCGCTCAAGGCCGAAGGCAAGATTCGCGGTTTCGGGCTTTCCGGCAAAACCGTCGACGGCGGCCTGAAGGCACTGGAGCAAGGCGACTGCGCGATGGTCACCTACAATCTGAACGAACAAAACGAGAAGGCCGTCATTGACTATGCTGCTGCACACGGCAAAGCCATTCTGGTCAAGAAAGCCCTCGCCAGTGGCCATGTCTGCCTGAGTCCGGGCGTGGATCCGGTGCGTGCCAGTTTCGAGTTGTTGTTTGAACATCCGGGTGTTGCCAGTGCTATTGTCGGGACCATCAATCCGCTGCACCTCGCCCACAATGTCGCGACCGTTGCCCAGGTCCTACGTAGCCACTGACGCCGCCCACGCGGCCTTAAGCAGGAGCCGACATGTCGCGTACGCTCATCAGAAAGAACCCGAGCAACTTCAAGACCCTGCCGTTATTCGTCGAAGCGACCCCCGAAGGCCTGGCTTATCAGAGCGTCGGCAGGCCGCTGAATTTTTCCCAGACCCTGCAACGTCGGCGCCCGGTGACGGTCGGCGACAGTGAACGGTTTGCACTCGAACTGGCCAATCTCGGGGTTTCGGTACGCCTGACCCTGCATTGGCAGAATCGCGACTATTGGGTGCTGGTGCGCCAACGCCGGCAGGACCGTGGCGATGTGGTGCTCAAGCTGATTTCCGGCTACGTGCCGGCCCATGAACTGAACCTGCCCTTGCACACGGCGATCCAGGAGATAGCCGAAGAATGCCTGCTGGAAACTCCCGAAGGCTGGCTCGGTGGGCGCTTCAATGACACCTGGCTGCCGGCGCCTTACTCGGCCGCCCTGCATTACCGTGAAGCCCTGCCATTTCGCTTGTCGCCACTGTCCGGCTCGGCGCGGCCGGTACGTTGCGCCAATCTGATGCTGATGGAGCGTCCGCGGGCTTATGTGCATTTGCCAACGGCGTCACTGCAGCTGATTTACGACTTGCGCCTGGACGTTCCCAAGGAAGCCAAATCCCTGAGCCTGTTCCATGTCGATGAAAGACTGGAAGGCGATCAACTCGTCGCCCGCCTCGACCGCAAACGCCCCGACCTGTACTTGATGCCCTTGCAGGACGGCCACCCGATGGCTGAGCTCTACACCTTGAAGAAGGATCAGTTGTACCCGGCCAGCACGCGCGGCCTGTACCTGGCCGAGAGTTTTGCCCGACAGGAAGGCTGGCTGGTGCGCGATGAGCGGATTCGCTGGAAGGACTGGGTGAGACAGCAGGGCTTGACCCCGCCGGGGAAGGATTCGGGTTTGGCGCGGTTGCGTGGCAAGGCCAAGTTGTTGCTGAAGAAAATCGTGCCGCGCAAGGCGGCACGATAGGGGCGACTAGCGCGCTTCTGTGGCAGGGCTTTTGTGGCGAGAGCTTTTGTGGCGAGGGGGCTTGCCCCCGTTCGGCTGCGAAGCAGTCGTAAATCATCGCACGCGGAGTGCCTGGCACATCGCGGTGGCAAATTTCAGGGCCGCTTCGCAGCCCAACGGGGGCAAGCCCCCTCGCCACAAATCAGGACTTGCGAATCTTCTCGACAATCGCCGTGGTCGAGCTGTTTTCCACCAGCCCCAGCACTTTCACGGTACCGCCGTAGGCCGTCACGATGTCCGCGCCGACCACCTGGTCGATCCCGTAGTCGCCACCCTTGACCAGCACGTCCGGCTTGACCGCGCTCAGCAGGTTTTCCGGTGTGCCTTCAGGGAAGCTGATCACCCAATCCACCGCCCCCAGGCCGGCCAGTACCGCCATACGTCGGTCGACACTATTGATCGGACGGCCCGGCCCTTTCAGGCGGCTGACCGATGCATCGTCGTTGATCGCCACGATCAGGCGATCGCCCTGGGCCCGCGCCTGTTCCAGATAGGTCACGTGACCGGCGTGCAGGATGTCGAAGCAACCGTTGGTGAACACGATCCGTTCGTTGTGCGCGCGAGCATCATCGACCGCCAGCAACAACTGCTCAAGACCCAGCACACCGCGCTCGGAACCCTCCTCGCGCTGGATCGCGCGACGCAGTTCCGGCGCACTGATGGCCGCCGTACCGAGCTTGCCGACCACGATACCGGCCGCCAGGTTCGCCAGGGCCACCGCGTGAGGCAGCTCTTCACCCGCAGCAATCGCGGCCGCCAGGGTGGAAATCACCGTATCGCCGGCACCGGTCACGTCGAACACCTCACGGGCACGGGCTGGCAAGTGCAGCGCCGGATGATCCGGACGCAGCAAGGTCATGCCGTGCTCGCCACGGGTCACCAGCAAGGCACCGAGGTCCAGGTCGTGCATCAGTTGCGCGCCCTTGTTGACCAGTTCGTGCTCATCGGCGCAACCACCGACGATGGTTTCGAATTCGTTGAGGTTCGGCGTGATCAGGCTCGCACCGCGGTAGATCGAGAAATCCTTGCCCTTGGGATCGGCCAGCACCGGAATGCCACGGGCACGGGCGGCCTGGATCAGCGCCTGATGGTTTTTCAGCGCGCCTTTACCGTAGTCGGACAGCACCAGCACCTTGATGCCTTCGAGCAACTCGTCGACCTGCGCGGCCAGCGCCAGCGCGTCAGTGGCGAAGGGTTCTTCGAAGTCGATACGCAGCAATTGCTGGTGACGGCTCATGACCCGCAGCTTGACGATGGTCGGCTGGTGCGCAATGCGCTGGAAGATGGCCCGCACGCCGGCGCCCTTGAGGCTGTTGACCAGGCTGTTGGCGGCTTCATCGTCACCGGTTACACCGACCAGCGAGGCAGGGGCCCCCAGGGCGGCAATGTTCAAGGCAACGTTGGCTGCGCCGCCCGGACGGTCCTCGATGTGATCGACCTTGACCACCGGCACCGGCGCCTCAGGAGAAATCCGTGAGGTACCACCATGCCAGTAACGGTCGAGCATGACATCGCCGACCACCAAGACAGGGGCTTGATCGAATCGCGGCATGGACAACTTCATGGTGCAACCCACATACAGAATGAACAGGGGCGCGATATTAACACAGGGTTGGTGTCGGCTTGTGCGGTGGCTGCAACCGGATGATTCGCCGGGCTTTATTGCTCATTTTTTGAGCAGAAACCCCGCCAGGCGACGGCACGCATCGCCCGTTTTCAGGGCATGTGTATCGTATAGGACTGGATACAAAGCACCGGGCGCATTGCACGCCGGGCGTGCGAAAGGGCGAGCCAGGCTCGCCCTTTGCGGGTCAGGCGATGTCTTCGGCCGGGGCGTCGAGGCCCATCGCATTGAGGCGCGAGTAGTAGCCCTTTTGCGCCAGCAGTTGATCGTGGGTACCGCGCTCGACGATTTTCCCCTGATCCATGACCAGGATCAGGTCGGCCTTCTCGATGGTCGACAGGCGGTGAGCGATCACCAGCGTGGTGCGACCTTTCATGACCTGATCCAGGGCTGCCTGAATATGCCGCTCGGACTCGGTATCGAGTGCCGAAGTCGCCTCATCGAGAATCAGCAAAGGAGCATTCTTCAACAGCGCCCGGGCAATCGCCAGGCGCTGACGCTGGCCACCGGACAGCAGCACGCCGTTTTCCCCAACCTGGGTGTCCAGGCCTTGAGGCAATTGAGCAATGAAGTCCATTGCGTAGGCGTCCTTGGCCGCTTTTTCAATGTCTTCACGCGGCGCGCCGGCCAGGTCGCCGTAGGCGATGTTGTTGGCCACGGTGTCGCTGAACAGGGTCACGTGCTGAGTCACCTGGGCGATGTGCTTGCGCAGGTTCAACAGTTTGTACTGTTCCACTTCGACGCCATCGATGAGGATTTCGCCCTTGTCGTGGTGATAGAAGCGTGGGATCAGGTTGGCCAGGGTCGACTTGCCGCTGCCGGAGCGCCCCACCAGCGCCACCATTTGCCCGGGTTCAACGGAGAAACTGATGTCATTGAGTACCTGACGCTCGGTGTCAGGGTAGGTGAAGCTGAGGTTGCGTACGTCCAGGCGACCGCTGACAACGTCACGCTCGACGGTGCCGGTATCGACTTCGGGCGCGACATCCAGTTGCTCGAAGATGCTTTCGGCACCGGCCACACCCTTCTGGATGGTCGAGCTGACTTCCGACAGCTGGCGAATCGGCTTGGGCAACAGGCCAGCCAGGGTGATGTAGGCCACCATGTCGCCGGCGGATGCATCGCCCCGCAGGAACAGCACGAGGAACATCAGCACGGCCATCGCGGTGTAGATCACCAATTGCAGCATCGGCGTGTAGATGGCGCCGGTGCGGGTCATGCGCAATTGCTTGTCGGTGTTGCTCTGGCTGGCGTCGAAGAAGCGTTTCTCTTCGTATTTTTCACCGCCGAAGCTGCGCACCACGCGATAGCCCTGGATGGTTTCGGACGCCACATGCGTCACGTCCCCCATGGCCAGCTGGATTTTCTTGCTCTGCTTGCGGAATTTCTTGCTGGCCGTGCGCACCATGATGGCAATCAGCGGCAGGATGGCGACCATGACCAGCGTCAGGCGCCAGTTCATGAACAGCAGCGAGGCAAACAGGAAGATCACCGTCATGCCTTCACGAATTACGACCTTGATCGCATCCGTTGCCGCCCCCGTGACCATGGTCACGTTGAAGGTGATACGAGAAATCAGGTGCCCCGAGTTATGCTTGTCGAAATACCGGTTCGGCAACACCAGCAGGTTGTTGAACAACTGGACCCGCAAGTCATGGACCAGGCCCAGGGAAACCTTGGCCAGGAAGTAGTTGCCCAGGTACGACCCCAAGCCCTGCCACGCGGCGATCAGGATGATCAACAACGGCACCGCCTGCAGCAGTTGCAGGTCGCGCAGGTAGGGCACGGTTGGAAACAGCGCTGCTTCAGGGTTGGACAGACCGTCGACGAAGTACTTGAGGATGTAGCCCAGCATTGGCTGCGTCGAAGCGAAAATCAGAAAACCGACGATGCTGATCAGGAACAGGCTGATGTACGGCCGGACATAGCCGAGCAGACGGAAGTAGATTTTCAAGCTCGATGGGCTTGCGGAGAGACTGGAGTCGGTCATATCACGCGAATGTCGATGAAAAGGACGCTGACTTTAGCACAGCTTCCTCAGGGTTCTGGCAATCGCATACAGCTTGTGTATTGTGGCGCGTCAAATAGCCACCCGATGTCCCTGCCTTGGTACGGTCGCTTAATTCAGGAATAAGTTACTCAGCATGCAATTAAACGCTTTGAACAGCACGTCCAGTAGAATCTTCGATTTCATTTGCTTGTGGATCCTTCCGCTCGGTTACTTATTGTTGCTTTGTGCACTGTTTTTCCTGCCGGGGCGCAGCGTGCATCACAAGCTTTACTATGGCCTGTTCAGCATTCCGGCACTGATTGCACTGTGCTTGCGTCCGCGGCTCGCCAAGGAACTGCTGCACGAACCGATCGTCGTTGCAGTCCTGCTGTTTTTGGCGTGGGCGATGCTCAGCCTGAACTGGGGGCCAGGCGACGACATCGACTTTGGTCAGTTCAAACCGCCATTGCATACCCTGATGCTGTTCGTTGGCTGCTACCTGCTGGTGCGCTATCGCAGCGAAATCATTCAACCCCTGCTGTTCTGCGCCGCGACGGTGGCGTTGATCATCTCTGCCTACAACCTGTACAGGTTCGGCCTGATCTACGAGCCGGAAATGCGCCTGATCGGTGTCGGCGCGTTCGACAATCCATTGCTCAGCTCCCACGTCTTCGGCTTTTTCTGTACCTACTGGCTGAGCCTGAGCATGACCTGCAAACGACCCCAGGTCCTTTGGTTGAGCCTACCGGCGATGGCGATCATGTTCGCCACGGTGCTGGCCACCGGCTCCAGGACTCCACTGGTTGCACTGACGGTCGCTGCGCTCTGGCTGTGCGTCATCTGCTGGAATCGACGCTCGGCCCTCCTGCTTGCCTCGATGTTTATCGCCGGAGCGGCGACTTTCGCGCTATTTACCGACAAGATCCTCGAAAGAGGCAGCTCCTTCCGTATCGAGCTCTGGCAATTGGCCCTGGGCAGGATCGCTGATCATCCATGGATCGGGCACGGCTACAACGCCGAACTGAGCCTGGACCCAGGCGTCGGCTACCCTCTTTCTGAGCCCCATAACTTCGCGCTTGGCGTGCTCTACTACGTCGGCATTATCGGTTTTCTGCCATGGCTGTTCTTCCTCGCGCGAAGCTTCATCGGTAGCCTGCGCCATCGCGTGCAACCGCTGCTCATCATTGCCTCGGCCTGGCTGGCCTTCGGCATCGGTGCGGGCCTGACCGAAGGCGGCGGGATTATCTCTCGTCCCAAGGAACACTGGTTCCTGCTGTGGATCCCCTTGGCGCTGATTGCCGCATTGAGCATCAATCAACGGGCCAGGCGCCTGCTGGACAAGCCGATCAAGACCGCGTCGCCAAGCGCCCTGCAACAACTGACGGCCGATGCCCGGATCATCGAGGAAGACGGTTTGGGGCCCAAAGTCCTGCGCCTGACCGACGGCAGCTTTCTCAAGCTGTTCCGCCGCCGCCGCTGGTATACCTCGGGCAGCTTCACGCCCTACTCCGATCGTTTTGCCGTCAACAGCGTGCAACTGCGCAGCATGGGCATCCCGACACCGCAGATCCTCGACCTTTACCGATTCGAAGACGGCAGCACCGCTGTGCACTACTCTCCGTTGCCGGGCAACACCCTGCGCCAGATCCTGCAAGGCATCACCGCCCCGGCGGTACGCCAGGCACTGGTGGAGCGTTTCGGCAAGTTCATGGCTCAACTGCATCAGCAAGGGGTCTATTTCCGCTCCCTGCACCTGGGCAATGTGCTGGTGCTGGAAGACGGCGAGTTCGGCCTGATCGACCTCGCCGACCTGCGAATTTACCCGTCTTCTCTGAGCCCTTCCCTGCGTCGGCGCAATCTGCGCCATATGCAGCGCTACGCAGAAGATCGCCATTGGTTGTTCGAGGATCACTTCGAAGCGCTGTTGCTGGGCTACGCCGCTGTAGCTTCGCAAACCGACGTGGATAATTTGCGCAGGCAAGTGCTGGCCGCAAGCTCTCCGACCCAGACTCGTTGATGACAGAAACCAATGCGCTGATCGCGATCAGCGCGTTGGCTCAGTCTTTCTCCAGCCGTGAGAAATACATCCGGCCCAGCCCACGCCAGGTTTTTTTGTTCCAGGCCTTGAACGGAATCTGCGCCAGCAACTCACGCGCCAGCTTGCGATCACGGTTGGCGGTCTTGAGGAACATGGAATTGAGAAACTTGTAGCGCACCTCGTCATACAGCGGGTGATCGCTGAAGAGCGCGTAGGTACGCAGGATGCTGTCGATCATGAAACGGTGGTTCTTGTAGGAGTTGGTGGCGTGCTTGCGATAGCGCGCCATCAACACATTCAGACCATCGATGAAATAACCGGCATGGGTCACCTTCAACTCGATCAGCAAGTCTTCCAGGCGAATGGTCGGATCGAAACCGCCCACCTTCTCCAGCGCTTCGCGACGGATCATCAGGGTCGGAGCCGGAGGATAGGGCTTGCGCTCGAGGAACATGTCATCGAAGTCCAGGCGACGGAACGGCACATCCCGGCGCTGGCGCTTCTCCGGATAGAGATTGCCGTCGGCATCGATCAGCTCGATGTTGCCGGCGCAGATTCCGACCTCGGGCTTGCCGTCCATATGCGCGACCTGGGTGGCAATTCGCTCGGGCAACATGATGTCATCCGAACCGAACGGCACGATCAGGCTGCCCTTTGCCCGGGCAATCGCACCGTTGAGGGTATTGGTCAGCCCCTGGTTTTCCTGAACCCGGAAGTCGAAACCATGGATGGCCTGCAACGCCTTGATCCGCTCGACGCTGTCATCCTTCGAGCCATCGTCGATCACCAGCAACTCAATATTCTGATAGGTCTGGTTGAGGACGCTGAGAATGCTTTCCTCGATGTAAGGGGCGTGGTTGTACGACGCGATAATGACCGTGACGATGGGTTGCGCGTCGTTCATGGTTGTTCCTTGCGGGCCTGTTCCAGGCCGGAGTCGATCAGATTGAGGTATTCGCGACGGAATTCCTCGATGTCATGGTGTTGTTGCAAATAACGGAAAGCCTGCTCGCCCTTGGCCTTGAGCTCGTCATCCGACAGCCCCAGGTAAGTGTCCAGCGCAGCCTGCAGCGTCGGTACATCCTTCGGTGTAATCGCCAGGCCACCGGCGCCCTCGATGAGCGGCAACATGGCCGGCACGTTCGAGGCAATCACCGGCAAATGCCCGCTCATGCCTTCAAGCAGCGCCAGCCCGAGGCCTTCGGCCAGGGAGGGCATGGTCCAGATATCGAAAGCGCGGATGTACTGCAGGGCAATTTCCTTGAACCCCAGCAAATGGGCGCGACCGCTGAGGCCGAGGCGGTCGATTTCCGCAGCCAGGCGCGACTCTTCGCGACCGGCACCAATGATTGCCAGCTGGGTGTTCGGGTATTTGTCCTTGAGCGCGGCAAAGGCCTGCAGCAGATAGATATGACCCTTGACCGGGACCAGTCGCCCCAACGCACCGATCAGCCGCACCGACGGATCGATGCCCAACATTTCACGGGCCTTTTCACGACTGTGTTGCAGGCTTTCGGCTTGCTCGATGTCGATGGCATTGGTGATGGCGTAGGTATTCTGGTCGGTGAAGCCGCAGTCACAGTCCAGCAGATACTGTTTCACTGCAGGCGACACGCCAACGAAACGCCAGTGACGATCGATCAGACGCTGGGTCTGGCGGCGCCGGTAAAAACGGTCGTACTCGCCAAAGCCGTGGGAAATGCCGATGCACAGCGGCACTTTCAACCAGCGGTTGAGCGCCAGCATCATGTTCACCGGCTTGAAGCGGTTGCAGATCACCACGTCAAACTTTTCCCGACGGCAGAACTTGTACAGCTGCCACATCGCCCGCAGGCGCATGCCCTTGAGGGACTTGTCGGAAAATTCGAAGTACACCGAACGGTCGGCCCGGCTCACCGCTTCGCCCGGCCCGGGTTTACCGCGCAAAAACGCAGCGGTCACTTCATAGCGATCACTGGGCAGGGCCTTGACGATCTGCTCCGCGAGGTCGGCGAAATCATGGGCTTTGACGTTGTAGTCAGGCTGCAGTTGCAGGACCTTTGACCGCTGACTCATAACTCTCCCCGCTGAGAAACATTGCCTGGTGTGTGCTTGATGGACCACAAAAGCTCGTGGCGCCGGACTGCCTTGCGAAAGAATTCGTTCTCGCCATAGGTTGGCGGCAACCGACCAGCCAACACCCGCTGAATCAGCCGACGCAAGCGACGCTTGAACGGCATCGCCGGTTGCAGGTCGTGCATCATCCCCAACGCCATGGCCTTGTCGCGCTGTTGCTCCAGCGGCATCGGCAGGCAGTAAGGCTGCATCGGCTGGGCCGAATCGAAGGCCGGCGGCAAGGCGATGCCATCACCGGAATCGCCCATCGGCCAGCGGTCGTTGTCATGCAGGTGGTTGGCATAGCCCAATAGCGTAGTCGGCTGCCAGTCCAGGCCTTGCAAGGCTTCGAGGACTGCCGCCTGGGCACAGATATGATCGGGATGCGGATCCAGGGTCGGATGCGGCAGGACGATGACTTCGGGCCGGGCCCGCAACAACAGCTCACGCAGATCCGCCAGCAGATTGTTCCAGGTCGGCGCGCCATCGGCATCGCCGGGCAGCGCGAAAGGATTCAACTGGCGGAACAGACGGGTATCGCTCATATCCGCTTCCCGCGATCCCGCCGCCACCGCAGGCGCAGCCTGCATGCTCGCCAGTTGCAGGCAGAAATAACCCAGTTGCACGCAATGGGCCTCGGGCACGCCGGCCCAACGCGGCACGGCAATACTGTCCCAGGTGCGCAGGCGGCCTTTCAAGCGGGCCGCGTCGGCCTTGTTCAGGCCCATCTGCCGGTAGTGTTCGGCTTCGATTTCACCGGCGGTCAGCGTAACGATCCAGGTTTCGTCGGCCTGGCTGTACAAACCGTAGGCCGCCAGTTCGGCGTCGTCGGCATGGGGCGCGATGACCATCACCCGCTGGCGCCGGTAATCCGGATGCTCGAGCGCCCACAGCACCGGCTCGCCGAGTACGCGGCAGAAACGCCCGCGCAAGCGCAGGTCACCGCGGGACAGCGCCTGAGCCTGACCGCTGAGATTGAGGTAACGCAGGCCGTTTACGCCCCGCTCGAACGTTTGCCGGTCAGGGTTTTCGCCACCCAGCAACTCGACCACCGGATCGAGGAATCGTCCCAGCCAGGTACTTTTTACCCGCAGGGCCAACACCAACGTCGCGTCGTCGACCAGCATCACGCCTTCGTCCAGGCGCAAGTGCTCACCGCTAAGGTGCACCTTGGGCTGTGGCGTATACGGGGGAAAGCTGTACTGGTAATCGTCTTTCGGCGAGTAGAACAGATGGTCGGCAAACCAGGCCTCGTGGGCAATCCAGCCGAGGACCGCGAGCACCAGCGGCAACCACCAGGCCACCAACACACCCAAGACGATCAACAGCACCAGCGCAATCAACAGGCCGATGCGTTTGTTGCGCCGATGGCGCTTGAGCAGTTGCTGTTTGCGGCTCATGGCTTGGCTCATACGGTGAAGACCGGTACGGGGTTGCACCAGCGATCCTTGTATTCACGGTCGGCGCGACCGAAGGAAAAGCGTAGCGGCTTGTCCTGCGCGCGCGCGTGTTCCCAGGCGCTTTGCGTATTGAGGAAACTCAACACACTGCCAGGGCTGAACTCGCGAGTCTCGGGATCGACCCCGCCGTTGATGTACTCGACACTGATCCACTGCGGGGTTTCGACGCGGTACACCAGTTGAATCGCAATCGGCGCATCGTTGAGGAAAATCACCGAACCAATCAGCAACTCGCGCAGCAACTCGATGACGTCGGCCATGCGTTCGGCACCGGTCGCCGGGAAACCCCAGCGGCGCTGGAACAGGTCGCAGTAAATCGCCGCCAGCTCCGTGCTGGAAAACTCGGACACCGCTCGCACCACGCCACCGGCCTCTTCGAGCAAGCGCAATTCGCGGCGCTGGTTATAGCGAAACTTTTTCGACAGTTCTTCGGGTGTGCGGGCCATGGCCAGTTGTTCGGTTTGCAACCTGATGCCAGTGAAACGACCTTCGTTGAGCGCCGACAGATACCGCGCGCGATGGCGCAAAGGTACCTGGGCATCGGCAGCGGCGGGCAGGATGATCTCGGCGTTGCCCAGGTCGAACAGCCCTTTCTTGCCGCGGCGCTTGAGCACGTCCTTAGACAAGGCCAGGTCGCGCCCCCATGTCGGGATTGCCGCCTTGACCTCGTCACCCTGCACCCAGGCCAGGTAACGCACGGGAATGTCGGCCAGTTGTGCCAGCCGTTCGACCACCGTCGGATGAGTCGCGACGCTGCCGCCATATCGCTGCCAGGTTTCGGCGTAAGTCGAGGCGTCGACTACCGCCCAGCCACGCTCGCGCCAGCCTTGAAATCGGTTGAGCATCAGCCCCTCTGTGCCAGTTCGGTAACGTGTGGCAAGTGCCAGAAAGCATCGCGCACCGCGCGATCGGAGAAGCGTTCGCGCAAGCGCTCGAGCATCAACTCGGCACACTGGCGGCGTTGCTGATCATCCATGCCGGCCAGGTGTTGCAGCCCCTGGGCCAGATGCCCGGCATCACCCAACGGGAACAGGATGCCCACGCCTTCGACCACTTCCTTCGCTCCGCCGCACGCCGTGGCGAGCAAGGGTACGCCGGCGGCCATGGCCTCCAGCAGCACCATGCCGAACGGTTCGTGATCGGAACTCAGGGCGAACACATCGAAGGCCCGGAAGTAGTTGCGCGCATCCGGCACCTGACCGAGGAACAGCACCCGGTCACCGATGCCAAGCTCCCGGGCCTGGGCCTTGAGGCCTTCCTCCAGGCGACCTTTACCGAGAATCACCAGTTGGCTGTTGGCCGGCAACCCCGGCAACGCCTCGGCGAAACCCTGCAGCAGCGTGGCCTGGTCCTTGTCCGGATGCAGCCGCCCGACATTGCCGACGATCCAGGCATCCGCCGCCAGCCCAAGGGTTTCCCGGGCTTCGCGAGCCGACACCTGGGTGGCTTGCAAGGCGTCCACGTCGATACGGTTGTACAAGGTCTGAATTCGCGAAGCCGGCCACTTCGGCAGGCAATAGCGCATGTCGTCGCGCACCGCGTCGGACACGCCGAGCAAACTCAAGCGCTTGCGGAAAATATGCGCGAACAGTTTGCGGCTGCCGCGCTTGTAGTCTTCAAACCCGTGGTGCACGCCAATGACCGGCAACGACGTACCGAGCAAGGCGATATAGATAGGCTTGAAGCGGTGAGCGATGCAGAAACTGAAGTTGCGCGAGGCGGCGATCTTGCGCAGATCGCCGATGGCCCCCAGCTTCAGGCCACGAATGGCCTTGGAGCTGTACTCCATGAACAGCACTTCGTCGGAAGCGCAGCCCGCGGCGACCTCGGCATCGGCAACCCCGGTGAGAAACACCGTGGTCACGCGATAACCGGTCCCCGCGAACAGGCTGGCGTACTGCCGTGCGCAGTCCAGGAACGGCCCGTCATAGCCGTGGCAGAACTGCAGCACATGGCGTTCAGCCGAACGTGTCATAGGCGTTCGCGCCCTCTTTGACCACCAGGATGTCTTCCATGATCAGATACTGTAGATCCGAACCGAAGAACATGTTCAGGGCGTCGGTCGGCGAGCAGATCATCGGCTCGCCGCGACGGTTGAGCGAGGTGTTGAGCGACACGCCGTTACCGGTGAGCACTTCCAGCGCCTTCATCATGTCGTAGTAGCGCGGGTTGTATTCGCGCTTGAGCACCTGGGCGCGGGAAGTGCCGTCTTCGTGGACGACTTCCGGCACGCGGGTTTTCCATTCTTCCGCCACTTCGAAGGTGAAGGTCATGAACGGCGCCGGGTGATCGATCTTGATCATCTGTGGAGCGACGGTGTCGAGCATCGACGGGCAGAAAGGCCTCCAGCGCTCGCGGAACTTGATCTGGTGGTTGATGCGATCAGCCACGCCGGGAATGCTCGGGCAACCGATGATCGAACGACCGCCCAGTGCACGCGGACCGAACTCCATGCGGCCCTGGAACCAGGCCACCGGGTTGCCATCGACCATGATCCTGGCGATCTGCTCCGGCATGTTGTCGAGCTTGCGCCAGGTTGGCTTGTTCTCGTGACGGGCGCAGGCCGCGATCACGTCTTCGTTGCTGTACGACGGGCCGAGGTAGACGTGTTCCATCTTCTCGACCGGTACGCCACGGGCGTGGGACACATAGGCGGCAGCGCCGACCGCAGTGCCGGCATCACCGGACGCCGGCTGTACGAACAGCTCCTTGACGTCGTCGCGGGCGATGATTTTCTGGTTGAGCTTGACGTTCAACGCACAGCCACCGGCGTAGGCCAGCTTGCCGGTTTGCTTGAGCACGTCGCCCAGGTAGTAGTCGATCATCTGCAGCGAAATTTTTTCGAACAGCGCTTGAATGCTCGCGGCGTAGTGGATGTAAGGCTCGTCGGCGATGTCGCCTTCGCGCTTTGGACCCAGCCACTCGATCAGCTTCGGCGAAAAGTAGTAACCCTTGCCCTTCTCTTTATAACGACGCAGGCCGATGACGTTGGCGTAGTCGGTGTTGATCACCAATTCGCCGTTTTCGAACGAAGCCAGGCGCGAGAAATCGTATTTGCTGGCGTCGCCGTACGGCGCCATGCCCATGACCTTGAACTCACCGTCGAGCATGTCGAAACCGAGGAACTCGGTGATCGCGCCGTACAGGCCGCCGAGGGAGTCCGGATCGAAGAATTCCTTGATCTTGTGGATCTTGCCGTTTTCGCCATAACCGAAGAAGGTCGTGGCGTACTCGCCCTTGCCGTCGATGCCCAGGATCGCGGTTTTCTCTTTGAAACCGGAGCAGTGATAAGCGCTGGAGGCGTGGGCCAGGTGGTGTTCGACCGGCTCGATCTTGATCTTCTTCGGATCAAAACCCAATTGTTCCAGGCACCAGACGATCTTGTTGCGATAGCGCTTGTAGCGACGGTTGCCCATCAGGATCGCGTCGAGGGCGCGGTCCGGGGCGTACCAGTAACGCTTGGCGTACTGCCAGCGAGCCTTGCCGAACAGGCTGATCGGGGCGAACGGGATCGCTACCACGTCAACGTCGGACGGTTTGATACCGGCCTGTTCCAGGCAGAACTTCGCCGATTCGTAGGGCATGCGGTTCTTTGCATGTTTATCGCGTACGAAGCGCTCTTCTTCAGCCGCAGCGACCAGCTTGCCGTCGATATACAGGGCTGCGGAAGGATCATGGCTAAGGGCGCCGGACAGGCCAAGAATCGTCAATGCCACAGGGGTCTAGCCTCTTTAGTCTGCGTGCAGGCGCAAGCGCCTCAAAAATTAATGTGCCCTCGCAATGGGCGAGAGACAGCTAAAGGGCGGGATTATAGCGTAAAAGCAGCGGCTAGCCTCTAGCTACAAGCGGCAAGCAACCACGGTGGTGACCTTGCGATTGCTTTTAACCACGCGAAGGCCGCCAGTAGACAAGGATATTGCCGTCCACGCTTTGCCGGTAAATCGTATAGGGCAAGACGGCGGTGTCCAGTGCGCCGGACAGGGCCAGGTCGAGCAGAATGAGCGGTACGAGGACACCCGTGGGATCGGGCGGTGCGTTCAATACGCAAAAGTCATAAGCGAGGCCGCTGTAGACCCGGGGAATGGACTGGCAGTAGGTCTTTTGCCTGCGCAACCCGTGAGCAGCTTCGGCTTCATCCTGCAGCACCGTGGCGGCGGTCCCGCAGCCCATTAGAGATACACATAAAACACCCGATGAAACTGCCATTTTGATCGACACAGTCTGCCCTCCGAAAACGTCAGGCAAGCTAGCATCGGGGTGATTTCGGCCACAGTTCATGGCTTCCCAAGATCGCGTAGGACGAATCACAAGAATTTGTCCCTAAATTTCGCTAGCTGTTCGGGCCTCTTCGCGAGCAAGCCCGCTCCCACAGTTTGAACTGAGGTGTTCACACGTTTTGTGCTCACCAACAATCCCTGTGGGAGCGGGCTTGCTCGCGAAAGAACCGAAGGTCCGATTCAGGCCGCGCTGGAGATATCTTTGGGCAAACGCTGATCAATCACCTGATACAAGGCACTGCCTTCAGGCCAGTTGCGCATGAACCGCGCGCGATCCCTTGCGTACGCCGGGGCAAAACTGCCGAGGGAGCCGTGCTGGCACATCGAGTCGAGGTCGATCAACGCCCAGCGATCCTGCTGCCAGAACAGGTTATGCCCCTTGAAGTCGCCATGACTGATGCGCTCACGAATCAGTTCGGCAAACAGATGATCCAGCGCCGCCAGTTCGGACTCCGGTGCATCACCGCTTTCAACATAGGGCGCAAAACGCTCGATGATGTCCGGCCCCGGCAGATACTCGGTGATCAAGTAGGCACGGCTGCGCAGCCACAGAAAACGCTTCTCCAGCAACGCCAACGGCGTGGGCGTGGCAATCCCGAGGAACGCCAGGCGATTGCCTTCGCGCCATGAATGCCAGGCCCGGCTCGGACGCCAGAAGCGCTTGAGCCAGTGGGCAAAACCCTTGATGTTGTAGCGCTTGATCACCAGCGTGCGGCCATCCACCTCGACCTTGCCGACGCTCGCCGCACCACCGGTCTTGTACAGATGCCCCCGGTCGAGCAAGACATCGGCCTGCTCCAGCACCGGCAACATGGCGGCCTCTTCCTCGCGACGAATCGCCTGCAAGCCGGAGGCTCCGCGCTGCACGCTGAACAGCGTGCATTCGCGGCCGACCTTGATCAGGTAGTCCTTGAGGCGCCAGCTGCGGACCTTGTCGATCTGCTTCTGCAACGCTTCCATGGGCAGGGCGTGTTCGCCATTGCTGAGCAGGTAATACACCAGCAACTCTTCAATGAAGGGTTCGATCGACTTCGGCAACTGGGCGAAGAACACCCCGAGGTTTTCCAGGACTTTCTGCCGCGACAGTGGCTGCCCCGGCGTTTCGGCGCAAATCCCGGCACCGTCGATCAAGTACAGGCGACCACGCTGGCGCAGCAGGTTATCCAGGTGCAGGTCTTCCTGCCACAGGCCCTTGCGATGCATCTGACCGATCGCGCCCAACGCCTCGGCCAGCACCGCCCCTTGTCCATCGGACAATACGGGCTGCTGCTCAACCTGTTTCCAGGTTTCACCCAGGCTTTCGGCGCCTTCCAGAAACTCGAACAGCAGCCAGCCACCGTCGCCTTCCTTCAGGCCATCGGCCAACAGCTGCGGCGTGGTCAGCCCTTGATCGGAGAGTAGACGCACGCCATCCAGTTCACGCTGGAAGTGCCGAGCGGCCTTGCTGCCGACCAGCAACTTGGCCAACACCGGCCGGCCACGCCAAACGCCGGCACCGACATAACGCTGCCCCGGCAACACCCGCAACAGGCTCAGCAGCTGCAGATCGGCAGGGCCGGCAGCGTCGGCCAGCGATACGCTCAGCGGCAAAACCGGATTACGGCCAGCGGATTTCAGTTCGGACAAACGCATCAGCGCGGCCCCTTCTGGCTGCGCCGCGCCGTCAAACGCTGCAGCCAGCTGTCGATCAGCGTGCTGTCCTGCGGTTGATCCAGATAGGCGGCCAGCAATTGCCGCAGTTGCGATTCACCCCATTCGGGCGCGCGGCGCGTCAGCGGTTCCAGGTCCTTGATTCGGTCGCGCTGCCCGTACAGCAGCGGCCGGGTCTTTTCCAGGTCGATCAATTGCGCCTGATAGCCGGTGCCGGTGGCGCGCATGAAAATGTGCTTGGGATAGAAGCAGCCATGCACCTGCCGTGCAGCGTGCAGCTGCCGGGCCAGTTCGCCACTGGCCTTGAGGATCTCCGAGTGCTGCTCGGGGCTCAATTCATTCCAGCGCTGCAACAGCGAGTCGAGGTCGTCCCAACCATCCAGGGCACGGGTCAGCAGGATTGCGCGGACTTCGCCATTGACCTTGCGCTCCCCGTAGAACACCGCTTCCAGCGCCGGGATGCCCATCTTCCGGTAACGGGAGATGTTGCGAAACTCGCGAGCGAAACTCGGCTCGCCGAAGGGTGCGCGCAAGGTGCGGGTCAGGTAGTTGCTTTGACGCTTGAGGTAGTAGCCATGACCTTCCAGGTCCAGCCGAAACACGCTGCTCCAGCCGCCGCGACCGGTGTTGGGTTCGTCCACCGCATCGAGCTGCTTGGCCCAGAGCGCTTCGAACGTGCCAAGGCCATGGCGCTCAAGCAGCGCACGGTCCTCAGCGGCCAGGAAATCAGTCATTCGCGTCCCTCGAAAAATCTCACCACGTGCCGGATACGCTTCTTGTCCGCGGCGTTGAGCCGGGTCCGGTTGCGGTATTGCAGGTAAAAGCGCAGGCGCTGGGTAGCCGACAGTTGATACTTGGCGACCTTGTCCAGGCACGCCAGATCCTTGGTGATGCGGTATTTGAGCCAGAAACCGCGCCAGAAATCGCCGTTGGGGCAATCGATCAAGAACAGTCGAGCCTCATCGTCGATCAACAGATTGCGCCACTTCAGATCATTATGGGTGAAGCGGTGGTCATGCATGGTCCGGGTGTACTGCGCCAACTGACGACTGATGGCGTCGACCCAGGCACGATCCGACAGTTTCGGATCCTGTCGTTCGGCCAGTGCCGACAAGTCTTCGGTGCGCGGCAATTCCCGGGTAATCATCGCGCCGCGAGCGTAGGCTGCACCGCGCCGCTCCAGCCCCCAGGCCACCACTTCGGCGGTGGGAATGCCCCACTTGGCGAAACGCTTGAGGTTCTGCCACTCCATCTTCACCCGTGGCTTGCCGAGATAACGGCGCAAGCCTTTTCCGGCGCCCACGTAGCGTTTGACGTAATAGTTGACGCCATTGCGCTGCACACGAATGACCTCGGACAACAGGTCCTTGGTCAAACGCTCGCCTTGCAGCGCAAACACGGCTTCAAGGCTGCCAAAGTCATCGGCCAGTTCGCTGTAGGCCGGTTCCAGTTTCCAACCCGACATCAGAGCGCATCCCCGTATCGCTGTTTACGCTCGTAGAGCTTGTTGGCCTTGCCTTCGAGCCAGTTCAGCAGCCCGGCCTCTTCGCTCAGGATCTGCCGCAACGGTTGCTGGAAGTAGCCTTTGAGGAAACGCAGCTTGTCGCGGCGGGTCAGGCCGATGTCCAGGGCGGAAAAATACAGCGCGGCCAGATCCTTGTTGCGCCAGCGCGAGGTGATCGCCGGGCGGGTCTGGGCGCGGTGCAGGTCGATCACCGAGAGTTTGAAGTCATCAAAGGTCACCGGTTTGTCGGTGTGCAGCAGGAAATGGCAGATGTAGCAGTCGCGATGGTTGACCCCGGCGCGGTGCATCATGCCGGTCATGCGTGCGACTTCGGCGATCAGCGCGCGCTTGAGTTTTGGCTCGGGCGGCTGCTTGATCCAGTTGATGCTGAAATCTTCGAGGCTGACCGTCGGCGCCAGCTCTTCGGTGACGATGAACGAGTGCTGGTCGGCCGGGTTGCTGCCCTTTTCGCCGTACGCGACGGCGGTCATGGTCGGCACGCCGACTTCCTGCAGGCGCTGGATCGCCTTCCACTCCTGGCCCGCGCCGAGTACCGGCAATTTGGCGGTGAGCAGGTTCTTGAAGATTTCGCCCCAGCCGATGCCACGGTGGATTTTCACGAAAAACCCGTTGCCGTCGACTTCCGTGCGCAATGTCCGGCGTGCTTCCAGCTCGCGGTACACCTCGCCCTCAAGCCCCTCGACTTCGGCGAACGGGTCGCGTCCGGCCCAGAGGCTCTTGAACGGTTCAGCCAGCATCAACTTCATTTAAGCGTGCTCCGCCAGAATCACATCGGCCGCGTGTTGCGGCATGCTGTAGAGGTCGGCCGTCTCGGCGAAGGCCAGACCATTGCGGCTCCAGGCCGCCCTTGCTTGAGCGTCGTTCAACATGCCGGTCAGGTATTGCGTCAGTTGCGCCTGATCGAACGGTTCGTCCAGCACCAGGCCCGCGTCGGCCTCGGCAATGTAATGGGCGTAACCGCACACCGCGCTCACCAGCACCGGCAAGCCGGCCACCAGCGCTTCGAGCAGCACGGTGCCGGTATTTTCGTTGTACGCCGGGTGGATCAACAGATCTGCACCCAGCAGGAAACGCGGGATATCGCTGCGCCCCTTGAGGAACGTGACGTTGTCGCCCAGCCCCAATGTTGCGCTCTGCATCTGGAATAACTTGGGGTCATCCTGGCCAATTACAAACAGCCGGGTGCGTTTCCTCAACTCGGCAGGCAATGCCGCCAGTGCCTTGAGGCTGCGGTCCACGCCTTTGGTCTTGAACCCGGAGCCGATCTGCACCAGCAGCAGTTCGTCGTCCTTGAGGTCGAATTCGGCGCGGAACCCGGCACGAATTTCATCGGCATCGGCCGGTCGGCGACGGTCCTGGGCGATGCCCGGTGGCAGCAGGTGGAAGCGCTCCAGCGGCGTGTCGTAATGCTTGATGAACAGCGGCTGCTGGACCTCGGAAATCATCAACACTTCGGTCTTGGCGTCCTTGGCGAACACCGCCCGCTCGTACTCGGCGAAGTGGCGATAGCGGCCCCAGCGGCGGTACAGCGAGTTGCGCAGGTTCTGCGCCTTGTCTTCGAAGCAGCCGTCGGCGGCGTAGTAGACGTCCAGGCCCGGCATCTTGTTGAAGCCGATCAGGCGATCGACCGGACGCTTGGCCAGGTCCGCCTCCATCCATTCGCTGAGCTTTTCGTTGCGCCGATGATTGAAGAACGCCTTGACCGGCGCCACCAGCACTTCGAAACCCGGCGGCACATCGCCTTCCCAGATCAGTGTGTAGACGCGAATCTGATGACCACGCTTCTGGCACTCCAGGGCGATTCGCATGAAATCGCGCTGCAAGCCGCCAAACGGAAAATATTTGTACAGGACAAATGCCAATTGCATCAGCGCAGCTCCTCAGCCATTAACAACGTGCTCAGTCGGCTGGCGACACGCTCGGGGTTCAGACGCGTGAAGCACAATGGCCACTCGCGTTTCAGGTCAAATTGACGGGCATCTTCGGCCGTCGGTTGATAGGTGCATTTCTTCTGCAGGCACGGCGCACACGAGAAGTCGCTGGCCAGGTGAATCTGCACCTTGCCATAGGCACCGGTCAGGCCCGGATTGGTCGGGCCGAACAGCGACAGCGTCGGCACATCCAGCGCGGCGGCCAGATGGCCCAGGCCGGTATCCACCGCCACGCAGGCTTGCGCGCCAGCCAGCACCTTGCCGACACCCGCCAGGTTCAGCTTCGGCAACACTTCGGCGTGCTTGAAACCTGCGGCGATGCGCTCGGCGCGGGCCTTTTCCACGGCATTGCCCCAAGGCAGTTTCACACCGACGCCAAGGTAGCCGACCCGCTCGGTCAGCTCGCGCCAGTAGGCTTCGGGCCAGTGCTTGGTGTCCCAGGTGGTACCGTGCAGAAACACCACGTACGGGTTCTTGCGCGGCAACTCCACCAGACGCTCGACGCTCAAGCCATAGTCGCCCAGCCCCTTGGGCAGGTCATAGCCCAACGCGATGGCGAACAACTGACGCACTCGCTCCACCGCATGTTGCCCACGGGCAACGGCCAGGCGTCGATTGTAAAAGCGCGCAGCGATGGGCTCGCGCGCCGAGTTTTTATCGAGGCCGGCCACCGGCGCCTTGACGTAACGGGTCAACCAGGCGCTTTTCAGCAAGCCCTGGGCGTCGATCACCAGGTCATATTGGGTGGCCCGCACGCTTTGCTTGAAGCGCTTCCACTCACCGCTCTTGATGGTCTGCCAGATGTTCTTGCGCCAGCGACGGATCGCCACCGGAATCACCTTGCCCACCGCCGGATGCCAGGTGGGGATCTCGGCAAAGCCTTCTTCCACTACCCAGTCGAATTTGATGCCGGGAATCGCCCGCGCCGCATCGGTCAACGCCGGCAAAGCGTGAATGACGTCGCCCAGCGAAGAAGTCTTGATCAACAGAACCCGCAAGCTATTTGACCTCGACCACAGTGCCCTGCAACCGCTGCAAGGCTTCGTTCACGGCCTGCGGCATGAGCTGGCGCAGGCAGTTGTAATGACCGAAACGGCAGGTGCGATCGAAGCACGGGCTGCACTCGATGCCCAGGCGCACGATTTCCACATGCTCGGCCAACGGTGGCGTGAAACCCGGCGACGTCGAGCCGTAGACCGCCACCAACGGGCGGTTCAGCGCGGCGGCGACGTGCATCAGGCCGGAGTCGTTGGACACCACGGAATCGGCACAGGACAGCAGGTCGATGGCTTCGGCCAGCGAGGTGCCGCCGCTGAGGTTGACCGATTCTTCGCGCAGGCCGGGAATCAGCCGCGCGCGGATGTCTTCGCCCACGGCGTGATCGTTTTTCGAACCGAACAGCCAGACTTGCCAGCCTTCGCGGATCTTCGCTTCGGCGACCTTGGCGTAATGCTCGGACGGCCAGCGCTTGGACTCGCCAAACTCGGCGCCGGGGCACAGGGCCAACACCGGACGGTCGAGGGTCAGGCCGAATTTGGCCAGTGCCGCCTCGCGGGTGACCGGGTCGATCTGCAGCGTCGGGCGCGGATAGGGTTTTGGCAACTCAACGCCCGGCTCGTAAGCCAGAGCCATGAAGCGCTCGATCATCAGCGGATAACGATCTTTATCCAGCGTGCGCACGTCATTGAGCAAGCCATAGCGGAATTCGCCACGCCAGCCCGTACGCTTGGGGATACCGGCAAAGAACGGCACCAGCGCCGACTTCAGGGAATTGGGCAACAGGATCGCCTGGTCGTACTGACCGGCCAGGGATTTGCCGATGCGCCGACGTGTCGCCAGTTCCAGCACGCCGTGACCGAGCGGAAAGCTCAAGGCCTGGCGAACTTCGGGCATGCGCTCAAGAATCGGCCGGCTCCACTCGGGGGCCAGCACGTCGATTTCGCATTGCGGGTGGCGTTGTTTCAGACACTGGAAAAGTGTCTGCGCCATCACCATGTCACCGACCCAACTGGGCCCAACGATCAGAATTTTCATGTGGTTTCCATAAACGAACCGGGGAGGCCTACGCCTCCCCGCCTCGAGAATTCTACAAAACACCGTAGATCTACCGTGGGAGCGAGCTTGTGGCGAGGGGGCTTGCCCCCGTTGGGCTGCAAAGCAGCCCCAAAAACTCTGATGTACCAAAGATCTTGTGAGTGCTACGCACTCAAACGGGGGCAAGCCCCCTCGCCACAGGCTCGCTCCTACAGGGAATATTGGCGTATCGAATATCCCGTTTCAGCCTAGCCCCAGCTCACGCCAGATCCGCATGACCTGCCGCCGTTCGTCCGCGAACTGGTCAGCCGGTATCACCCCCGGGTTCTTCTGCAGAGCCTGTCGGTGGGCGGCGGAACGGTACGCTTTATACGCTTCACGCAACAGGCCGGCATCTTCGACGGGCATCAGCCCTTCATGCTCCAGCTCTTCCAGAATGCGGATGTTGTCCGTCCAGCGCAGCAATGGCGGGTGTGTTTCCGACCACGCCAGGGCCGCGTATTGCACCATAAATTCAATATCGACGATACCTCCGGCGTCCTGCTTGATATCGAACGGCGCCGTGGCTTCGAAGGCATTTGCCCCGGTGCCGGCCGCCGTACTCTTGCTGCCGAGGTTATCGCGCATCTTGGCGCGCATCTCGCTGACCTCCTGGCGCAGGGTCGGCAGATCACGCGTCTTGCCCAGTATCGCGGCGCGGACTTTCTCGAAGGCCTGGCCGACATCCTGACTGCCCACCAGCACCCGCGCTCGCACCAGCGCCTGGTGTTCCCAGGTCCAGGCTTCGTTCTCCTGATATCGGGCAAACGCCCCCAAGGAACTCACCAGCAACCCCGACGCACCGGACGGCCGCAGGCGCATGTCCACTTCATACAACTGCCCGGAGTTGGTCTGCGCCGTCAGCAAGTGAATGATCCGTTGCCCCAGACGGGTGAAGAATTGCGCGCCATCGATGGGTTTGGGTCCGTCGGTCTCAGCCTGCGGATCGCCGTCGTGAATGAACACCAGGTCCAGGTCCGAACCATGCCCGAGTTCCAGACCGCCGACTTTCCCATAACCGACAATGATGAAGCCGGGATCGCACAAAGTGCCATCGGTGCGCAGCGGCGTGCCGTACTTGGCCACGGTCTGGCGCCAGGCCAGTGCCAGCACTTGCTCCAGGATCGCTTCAGCGAGCCAGGTCAGGTAATCGCTGACTTTCATCAGTGGCAGGCTGCCGGCGATTTCCGATGCGGCTACCCGCAAGCGGTGCGCCAGCTTGAAGTGGCGCAGGGCTTCCATTTGCTGCTCGAGGTCGTCCTCGGGAATCCGCGTCAGGCGCTCGCGCAGTTCGGCGGCCAGTTCAGGCGCCAGTGGCGGCTTGAACAGCCGGCCTTCGTTGAGCAATTCGTCGAGCAACAGCGGAAAACGGGTGATTTGCTCGGCAATCCACGGGCTCGCCGCGCACAGCGTCAGCAAACGCCGCAGCGCACCGGGGTTCTCGGTCAACAGCACAAGGTATGCGGAACGACGGGCCACGGCTTCAACCAGGGGCAGCACGCGCTCCAGCACCAGATCCGGATTGGCATGCTCCACGGCCTGCGCGAGCAAACGCGGGATGAACGCATCGAGACGTTCGCGCCCCAGTCGCTGCATCGCCCGCAATTGCGGGCTGCCGCGCAAGCCGGCCAAGGCATTCAAGGCCTTGGGGGCATCCTTGAAACCACCCTCCTCCAGTTGGCGGCAGGCGGCCTCATCGTCCTGGGCCTCTTCCCACAACGGCAACCACTCACCACCGACCACCACTTCGCTTTCGGCGCCCTGCTCTTCGTCGGGATCGGCGATCACCTGCCCGAAGTGCCAGGCCACACGGCCACGCCAATACATCAGTTGTTCGTGGAAAGCGGTCCAGTTGGCGAAACCCAGCATAAAGGCAATGCGCGCCTGATCCTGTTCGCCATCGGGCAACATTTGCGTCTGGCGATCGGCAATCGCCTGGATCGCGTGTTCGGTGTAACGCAGGAATTCGTAGCCTTCACGCAACTCGCTGATCACGGCGGGCGGCAGGTAACCCTGGCCTTCCAGTGTGCTCAACACCTTTAATAGTGGGCGCTGCTGCAAGCTCAGATCGCGGCCGCCGTGAATCAACTGGAACGCCTGGGCAATGAACTCGACTTCGCGAATACCGCCGGAACCCAGCTTGATGTTGTCGGCCATGCCCTTGCGCCGCACTTCCTGCTGGATCAACTGCTTCATGGTGCGCAGCGCTTCAATGGCGGAGAAGTCCAGGTAACGCCGGTAAACGAACGGCCGCAGCATATCCTGCAGTTGCGCGCCGGCCACTTGATCGCCGGCCACCACCCGCGACTTGATCATCGCGTAGCGCTCCCAGTCGCGACCCTGATCCTGGTAATACTGCTCCAGCGCATTGAAGCTCAGCACCAACGCGCCCGACGAACCGTACGGACGCAGGCGCATGTCGACGCGGAACACAAAGCCGTCGACGGTCATCGGGTCCAGGGCCTTGATCAGCCGTTGGCCTAGGCGAATGAAGAACTCCTGGTTATCCAGCGCGCGCTTCACCCCGACGGTTTCGCCACCTTCGGGGTAGGCAAAAATCAGGTCGATGTCCGAGGACAGGTTCAGCTCCACGGCGCCGAGCTTGCCCATGCCGAGAACGACCATCTGCTGCGGTTCGCCGCTGCGCCGGCCGGTCGGCACGCCGAACTGCTGGCAATGCCGCACGTACAACCATTGATAGGCCTGATCGATGCTGGCATCGGCCATGTCCGAGAGGTCGCGACAGGTCTGGACGAGGTCGGCCTGACGGGTCAGGTCGCGCCAGATGATCCGCACCTGGTGGCGTGCCCGTTGGCGACGCAAGGCGCGGCCAAGTTGATCTTCGGTCTCGGCCACGCTCACGGCGGTCGCGATCTGAGCGCACAACTCACCAGGGGCGAAGCGGCGGTCCAGTTCGCCGGACAGCACCAGCTCCAGCAACATCAAAGGGTCACGAACACACTGTTCAATCACAAAATCGCTGGCGGCGGTGACGCGGGCAAATTGCGCCCAGCGTTCCGGTGTCCAGGCAGACAGCCCGCGGTCATCGTCCAAAGCGGCGACGGCAGCCCGGAACGACTGCTCGGCGCGGGTGACCAACGGCAGGAGAATGGCGGGCAGTTCAGCAATCGGCGGGAGGCTCATGGTCTATCCTTGATCGGCGTGCTTCGGGCTGCATGTAGTGGTTTTCGAAAACCCACTACCTGAGGGAGTGTCGAACAAAAGTTAGAAATAGCTGAAATTTCTTTTATTTTGGCAGCCAGCATCAAGCTTTTACCTTTTGTAGTTGGAAAAAGACCAACCTTAACGATTATTCTCACAACGCAGCCGTGGGCCACAAGCCGCTCATCTGTAGTTTTACTACTCGTATATACATTAGACGGGCTGAAATGCCGGAAGATTTGTAGTAAAACTACACGCCGCCGGAACAACCTGTCGGCAATCCAAGAATTCATAACGTCTGCCCACAAGGCCAGTCGCTAACTCAGGCAACCGATTCTGGTAGCCTTTCCGCCCTGGAGCAAGCCATGCAAGACCTCGATCCCGTCGAAACCCAGGAATGGCTGGACGCCCTGGAATCGGTTCTCGACAAAGAAGGCGAAGACCGTGCTCACTATCTGATGACCCGTATGGGTGAACTCGCGACCCGCAGCGGTTCGCAGTTGCCTTACGCCATCACCACGCCTTACCGCAACACGATCCCCGTTACCCACGAAGCACGCATGCCTGGCGACCTGTTCATGGAACGCCGCATTCGCTCGTTGGTACGCTGGAACGCGATGGCCATGGTAATGCGTACGAACCTGAAAGATTCTGACCTCGGCGGTCACATCTCCAGCTTCGCTTCCAGTGCGACTCTGTATGACATCGGCTTCAACTACTTCTTCCAGGCCCCGACCGACGAACACGGCGGCGACCTGATCTACTTCCAGGGCCACACCTCGCCAGGCGTTTACGCCCGTGCATTCATGGAAGGCCGCATCACCGAAGACCAGATGAACAACTTCCGCCAGGAAGTCGACGGTCAGGGCCTGTCGTCCTACCCGCACCCTTGGCTGATGCCTGACTTCTGGCAGTTCCCGACCGTATCCATGGGTCTGGGCCCGATCCAGGCGATCTACCAGGCACGCTTCATGAAGTACCTGGAGCACCGTGGCTTCATCCAGCCGGGCAAACAGAAAGTCTGGTGCTTCCTGGGCGACGGCGAGTGCGACGAGCCGGAATCCCTGGGCGCGATCTCCCTGGCCGGCCGCGAGAAGCTGGACAACCTGATCTTCGTCATCAACTGCAACCTGCAGCGCCTCGACGGCCCGGTTCGCGGCAACGGCAAGATCATCCAGGAACTCGAAGGCGTGTTCCGCGGTGCCCAGTGGAACGTGACCAAAGTCATCTGGGGCCGTTTCTGGGACCCACTGCTGGCCAAGGACGTCGACGGCATCCTGCAACGTCGCATGGACGAAGTCATCGACGGCGAGTACCAGAACTACAAAGCCAAAGACGGCGCGTTCGTACGTGAACACTTCTTCAACACGCCAGAACTCAAGGCGATGGTCGAAGACCTGTCCGACGACGAGATCTGGAAGCTCAACCGTGGCGGCCACGACCCGTACAAGGTCTACGCGGCGTACCACGAAGCGGTCAACCACAAAGAACAACCGACCGTTATCCTGGCCAAGACCATCAAGGGTTATGGCACCGGTGCCGGCGAAGCGAAAAACACCGCGCACAACACCAAGAAGGTCGATGTCGAAAGCCTGAAGTTGTTCCGCGATCGTTTCGACATCCCGGTCAAAGACGACGAACTCGAAAACCTGCCGTTCTTCAAACCGGAAGAAGGCAGCGCCGAAGCCCGCTACCTGAGCGAGCGCCGTACCGCACTGGGCGGTTTCGTGCCACAGCGCCGCGCGCAAAGCTTCAGCGTTCCGACTCCGCCACTGGATACCCTCAAGGCAATCCTGGACGGCTCGGGCGACCGTGAAATCTCCACCACCATGGCCTTCGTGCGGATCCTCGCGCAATTGGTCAAGGACAAGGAAATCGGCCCGCGCATCGTCCCGATCATCCCGGACGAAGCCCGTACCTTCGGTATGGAAGGCATGTTCCGTCAGTTGGGCATCTACTCCTCCGTCGGCCAGCTCTACGAGCCAGTCGATAAAGACCAGGTGATGTTCTACAAGGAAGACCAGAAGGGCCAGATCCTCGAAGAAGGCATCAACGAAGCGGGCGCCATGAGCTCCTTCATCGCTGCCGGTACTTCGTACTCCAGCCACAACCAGCCGATGCTGCCGTTCTACATCTTCTACTCGATGTTCGGCTTCCAGCGTATCGGCGACCTGGCCTGGGCCGCTGGCGACAGCCGCACCCGTGGCTTCCTGATCGGCGGCACCGCCGGCCGTACCACCCTGAACGGTGAAGGCCTACAGCACGAAGACGGTCACAGCCACCTGCTGGCCGCGACCATCCCGAACTGCCGCACCTACGATCCAACCTACGGCTATGAGCTGGCGGTGATCATTCAGGACGGCATGAAGAAGATGACCGAAGAGCAACAGGACGTCTTCTACTACATCACCGTGATGAACGAGTCGTACCAGCAGCCAGCCATGCCGGCCGGTGCCGAAGAAGGCATCAAGAAAGGCATGTACCTGCTCGAAGAAGACAACCGCGAAGCGGCGCACCACGTTCAGCTGATGGGCTCCGGCACCATCCTGCGTGAAGTCCGTGAAGCAGCGAAGATCCTGCGCGAAGAGTTCAACGTCGGCGCCGACGTGTGGAGCGTTACCAGCTTCAACGAACTGCGTCGCGACGGCCTGGCCGTTGAGCGCACCAACCGTCTGCACCCTGGCCAGAAGCCTAAGCTGAGCTATGTGGAAGAGTGCCTGAACGGCCGTAAAGGTCCGGTCATCGCCTCTACTGACTACATGAAACTGTTCGCCGAGCAGATCCGTCAGTGGGTACCGTCCAAGGAATTCAAAGTCCTGGGCACCGACGGCTTCGGCCGCAGCGACAGCCGCAAGAAACTGCGTCATTTCTTCGAAGTTGACCGTCATTTCGTGGTGTTGGCAGCCCTGGAAGCACTGGCTGACCGTGGTGACATCGAACCTAAAGTGGTGGCCGAGGCCATCGTCAAGTTCGGTATCAACCCGGAAAAACGCAACCCACTGGACTGCTGAGGAGAGATTCTGTGAGCGAACTCATTCGCGTACCTGACATCGGCAGCGGTGAAGGTGAAGTAATTGAACTGTTTGTGAAGGTCGGCGACCGTATCGAAGCCGACCAGAGCATCCTGACGCTGGAATCGGACAAGGCGAGCATGGAAGTGCCCGCGCCGAAGGCCGGTATCATCAAGAGCCTGAAAGTGAAGCTGGGCGATCGCCTGAAAGAAGGCGACGAACTGCTGGAGCTGGAAGTCGAAGGTGCCGCTGCTGCTCCTGCGGCTGCCGCTGCACCAGCCGCGAAGGCTGAAGCCAAGCCGGCTGCAGCTCCTGCCGCCGCGGCTCCTGCTGCTGCGCCGGCTGCCGCCAGCGTTCAGCAAGTGCACGTGCCGGACATCGGTTCGTCGGGCAAGGCCCAGATCATCGAGATCCAGGTCAAGGTCGGCGACACCGTCGAGGCTGATCAGTCGCTGATCACCCTCGAATCCGACAAGGCGAGCATGGAAATCCCGTCGCCTGCCGCTGGCGTGGTCAAGGCCATCAGCGTCAAGCTCAACGACGAAGTCGGCACTGGCGACCTGATCCTCGATCTGGAAGTGGCGGGTGCCGCGGCACCGGCTGCTGCTCCGGCCCAGGCTGCCGCTCCAGCTGCCGCCGCTGCGCCTGCTCCTGCAGCAGCTCCGACTGCACCGGTTGCCGACAGCGTTCAGGACATCCACGTTCCGGACATCGGTTCGTCGGGCAAGGCCAAGATCATCGAAGTCCTGGTCAAGGCCGGCGACACCGTTGCCGCCGACCAGTCGCTGATCACCCTGGAATCCGACAAGGCGAGCATGGAAATCCCATCGCCATCTGCTGGCGTGGTGGAAAGTGTTTCCATCAAGCTCGATGACGAAGTCGGCACCGGCGACCTGATCCTCAAGCTGAAAGTCAAAGGCGCCGCCCCGGCTGCTGCCCCGGCTCCAGCTGCCGCTGCCGCTGTTGCTCCAAGCGCACCTGCTCCTGCTGCCGCTGCACCTGCTGCCGCTCCGGCCGCCGCACCTGCCAAGCCAGGCGCGAAAGTTCACGCCGGCCCTGCCGTGCGTCAACTGGCCCGCGAATTCGGTGTCGAGCTGAGCGCCGTTGGCGCCAGCGGTCCGCACGGTCGCATCCTGAAAGAAGACGTGCAGGTTTACGTCAAAGCCATGATGCAGAAGGCCAAGGAAGCACCAGCCACTGCTGGCGCAACCGGTGGCGCGGGCATCCCGCCGATTCCGGTCGTGGACTTCAGCCGCTTCGGTGAAATCGAAGAAGTGCCGATGACCCGCCTGATGCAGGTCGGCGCTGCCAACCTGCACCGCAGCTGGCTGAACGTGCCGCACGTGACGCAATTCGACTCGGCGGATATCACCGAGCTCGAAGCGTTCCGTGTTGCCCAGAAAGCCGTTGCAGAGAAGGCCGGCGTCAAGCTGACCGTCCTGCCGTTGCTGCTCAAGACCTGCGCGCACCTGCTCAAGGAACTGCCGGACTTCAACAGCTCGCTGGCGCCAAGCGGCAAAGCGATCATCCGCAAGAAATACGTGAACATCGGCTTCGCCGTCGACACCCCGGATGGCCTGCTGGTACCGGTCATCAAGAACGTCGACCAGAAGAGCCTGCTGCAACTGGCGGCCGAAGCGGCTTCCCTGGCTGAAAAAGCCCGGACCAAGAAGCTTTCGTCGGACGAGATGCAAGGCGCCTGCTTCACCATTTCCAGCCTCGGCCACATTGGCGGCACCGGCTTCACGCCGATCGTCAACGCGCCGGAAGTGGCGATCCTCGGTGTTTCCAAGGCAACCATCCAGCCAGTCTGGGACGGCAAAGCCTTCCAGCCGAAACTGATGCTGCCACTGTCGCTGTCCTACGATCACCGCGTGATCAACGGCGCCGCTGCTGCACGCTTCACCAAGCGTCTGAGCGACCTGTTGGGCGACATCCGCACCATGCTCCTGTAATACCGACCGGCCCTCCCTCACCGGAGGGCCTGTTGCGTTCCACGTTTCCGAGCGCCACGCTCGTACCTCAACCCCGCCAATTTGGCGGGGCTTTTTTTTGGGACTTTCACTGGCCTGGAGGTCACTTCATTTTCCGCGTGGGCATGGTCCCTTGTAGGAGCCGGCTTGCTGGCGATGGTCGTTAACGATAACGCGTGTGAACTGAATAAACGCGGCGCACTTGAATCCATCGCCAGCAAGCCGGCTCCTACAGGTATTGCGTAACTTCATCATTTTGGACCACGACAGGGCCTCTCGTAGGAGCTGGCTGCCAGCGATGGTCGTTAACGATAACGCGTGTGAACTGAATAAACGCGGCGCACTTGAATCCATCGCCAGCAAGCCGGCTCCTACAGGTATTGCGTAACTTCATCATTTTGGACCACGACAGGGCCTCTCGTAGGAGCTGGCTGCCAGCGATGGTCGTTAACGATAACGCGTGTGAACTGAATAAACGCGGCGCACTTGAATCCATCGCCAGCAAGCCGGCTCCTACAGGTATTGCGTAACTTCATCATTTTGGACCACGACAGGGCCTCTCGTAGGAGCCGGCTGCCAGCGATGGTCGTTAACGATAACGCGTGTGAACTGAATAAACGCGGCGCACTTGAATCCATCGTCAGCAAGCCGGCTCCTACAGGTATTGCGTAACTTCATCATTTTGGACCACGACAGGGCCTCTCGTAGGAGCTGGCTTGCCAGCGATGGTCGCTAACGATTACGCGCGTGAACTGGATAAACGCGGCGCACTTGAATCCATCGCCAGCAAGCCGGCTCCTACAGGTATTGCGTAACTTCATCATTTTGAACCACGACAGGGCCTCTCGTAGGAGCCGGCTTGCTGGCGATGGTCGTTAACGATAACGCGTGTGAACTGAATAAACGCGGCGCACTTGAATCCATCGCCAGCAAGCCGGCTCCTACAGGTAATGCGTTATCGGTGTTTCCCGGGATTGCATGAAGATCCTGTTTCGTACGCCTTCCTACATTTGTGGCTGATATCGCCCACAACTCGAATCCATTTCTGCCAGATATTTATTCAGGCCAAATAACTAGTCTTGGCTGAACACCCTCCCATCACATCCGAAACAACCAACTACCCATTAACTGGCAACGAATGGACTCAAACATGTTCAAACCAACTACCGGGCCAATTATTGGCCACACCACAACTAATCATGCACGCATATTTGTGCGCGGCGCAGCGCAAAAAAGTGCACCCGTATTTGCCGGCATCCGTTATCGGCAATCCGGGCATGAACAATGGATTAAGACTAACTTTGCAAGACTGACAAGCCTGCAAGATATGTCCGAAGTCATTGTTCTCGATAACCTGATGGCCGATACCGAATACGAATACCAGGCCGGCTGGTTCAGCACCACGAGTGCCGGGCATACCATGGACTCGCTGCAAGAGCTGCCGCTGCAATGGCCGCAAGAGCTCTATCGCTTGCGTACCCGATCCAGCACGATCGGCATGCCACGCGCCTATTTCGTCGGCTCATGTCGTTACTTGCGGATGACCGCCGGTATCCCATCGGCGCCACAACTGGGCGACCGGATATTTGCCTCCATTGCAAAATTGGCGCAACAAGCCGACCCGCCAGTCAGCGCGATGTTGATGACGGGTGATCAGATCTATGTCGACGATCTGAATTTTTTCGCGCCTGACCGCGAATATCAGCAAATTCTCGCGAAATACCGTGCGGCTTTTTCCCAACCGCATATTTCCAGGTTAATGGCCAACGTATCGACTTACATGATTCTCGACGATCATGAAATTGAAGATAACTGGCCAGACAAGAAAAGATCAGGGGATGATATTTTATATAACAATGCCATAAGTGCTTATGAGATATATCAAGCCAGCCACAGCCCGGTATTTGAGTTGCTTGACGATGGCCGGATCAGCCGGCACCCGAAGCACTACTGGTATCAGTTCACCGATGGCGATATCGAATGGTTCGTCACCGATAGCCGCACCCAGCGTAATCTGTCCGCCGATGATCGACGCATCCTTGATGTTGAACAGGAACATGCCTTGTGCCAATGGCTGATCCACAGCCCCGCCCGGGTCAAGTTGGTGGTCACCAGCGTGATGTTCTTTCCGGATGCCAAAAACAACGGGGATGACGCCTGGGCCGGCTTTCCCGGGCAACGGCTGCGGTTGCTGGAGACCATTCGTTCGCACCGGCTGAAGAATGTCATATTCGTTGCCGGTGACGTCCACGCCTCCATGACCAGCCGACTGACCCACAGCGAAGACCCGGACTTCGAAGTGCGCACCATCGTCTCGTCGCCCTTGTGCAACTCCAAACTGCTGCCCTATGCCAGTCAATCCAGCTTTATCCTCGACCGTCCGCTGGCACGGACCGCCGCAGGCGAATATCGGCAGGAACTGACCGGTAAAGTCATCAGTCAGGATAACTTCGCGCATCTGGTCATCGACGCAAAACGCATCCGGGTGAATTACCACGATCGCGATGGCAAGCTATTGCAATCGACAGACATTGAATTGCGTTGACGGCAAAAAATCACGGCCTTCGAGACGGCTCCGAAGGCTGCGATCTGATCAATAACAATACTTTTTACTGGAAACTGCAGAAATCTTCGCACCTGCCGACATATTCTTATAGCACTTGGCCTTCATCTCTCTTGTCAGTCGGTGTCGCAATGATGCAACCTTGCCGCAGGCAACAGTAAAGAGGGCGAGAGCCCAGCGCGTTCAGCATATTCGAAGCGAGTTTCCCTCCATGAAAAGCCAACCCGATGCCGCCAGCCGTATGGTGGCCGAGGTAGTGACGCAGTTGCCTGTGCCCTCGCGGCTCGGCATGCTGCGTTTCGAACGGCTTAATGAACCCAGCTGGGCGCTGCTGTTTCTTGACCCCAATTGTGAACGCCAGTTCGGCCTGCCAGCCGTGGAGTTGTGTGCGCTGGTGGGCTCGCCCTACGCCAGCCTGATGGAGCCGGAAGCGCGCTATCAACTGCACGACGCGATCCAGCAGCAGCTGACTGAAAGCACGCATTACCTGATTCGCTATACCCTGCACACTGCCTCGGGTTCCCTGAACCTGCTGGAACTGGGCGAAGCCTACAAACAACACAATCGCCACCTGTTGCGCGGCTACCTACTGGTCATTGACGGCCTGTTCGAGGACGACCCGCTGCAACCGGCCCTGGATCTGGAAACCCAGAACTCGCGCCTGCAAATTGCCCTGGAACTCAATCAGCGTGCACAGCAGGAGCAACTGCTGCATCTGGACCGGGCGCGCGCCCAACAGGACCTGATCCTGCTGCTCACCCGCCAACGCTACAGCAGCAGCAATTCCTTGCAGGAAGCCGCCGAGCTGATCACCCGCAGCGCCTGCGACATTTACGAAATCGACTGCGCCAGCCTGTGGCACCTCGACGGCTCGAGGCTGGTACCGATCTCGGCCTATCACCGCACGAGCCAGGAATACCTGCTGCCGCAACCGATCGACGTCAGCATCTTCCCCGATTACCTTGACGCCTTGCACACCGGCCGCGCCATCGACGCCCATAACGCCATGCGCGACCCACGCACCCGGGAGATGGCCGAAAGCCTGCGCCCGCGCGACGTCAACGCAATGCTCGACGCCAGTATCCGTGTCGATGGCCAGGTGGTCGGCGTTTTGTGCCTGGAGCAGACCGGCGCGACTCGTGCCTGGCAGTCGGATGAAATCGCCTTCGCCGGAGAACTGGCGGACCAGTTTGCCCAGGTCATCAGCAACCACAACCGGCGAGCCGCCACCAGCGCCCTGCACCTGTTTCAGCGTGCCGTCGAACAAAGTGCCAACGCCTTTCTGCTGGTCAATTGCGACGGCGTGGTGGAATACGTCAACCCGAGCTTCACTGCGATCACCCAATACTCCACCGAAGAAGTGCACGGTCAGCGCCTGTCGGAACTGCCGGCCCTGGAGAATCTCAGCGAACTGCTGTTCGACGCGCCTTCGGCACTGGCCAAGAGCAACAGTTGGCAGGGCGAATTCAAGAGCCGCCGGAAAAACCTCGAACCCTACTGGGGCCAGTTGTCGATCTCCAAGGTTTACGGCGACAACCGCGAGCTGACCCACTACATCGGCATCTACGAAGACATCACCCAGACCAAGCTCGCTCAGCAGCGTATCGAGCGCCTGGCCTACACCGACAACCTGACCAATCTCGGCAACCGCCCGGCGTTCATCCGCAACCTCGATGAACGCTTCGCCCGAGACAGCGATGCGCCGATCAGCCTGTTGCTGGTGGACATCGACAACTTCAAGCGGATCAACGACAGCCTCGGCCACCAGACCGGCGACAAGCTGCTGATCAGCCTGGCCCGGCGCCTGCGCAACAGCTTGATCCCGAGCGGCAGCCTGGCACGATTCGCCAGTAACGAATTCGCCGTGTTACTGGACAACAGCGACCTCACTGTCGGTCAGCAAGTGGCCAATCAATTGCTGGCGACCCTCGACAAACCGATGTTCGTCGACAACCAGTTGATCAGCGTCACCGGCTCCGTGGGCCTGGCCTGTGCGCCGCTGCACGGGCGTGACCCGCAAACCCTGATGCGCAACGCCGGGCTGGCGCTGCACAAGGCCAAGGCCAACGGCAAACACCAGGTGCAAGTGTTCACCGAAGCGCTGAATGCCGAGGCCAGCTACAAGCTGTTCGTCGAAAACAACCTGCGCCGCGCCCTGACCCAGAACGAGCTCGACGTGTTCTACCAGCCCAAGCTGTGCCTGCGCAGCGGTCGCCTGCTGGGCATGGAAGCACTGTTGCGCTGGGATCATCCGGAAAAGGGCATGATCCGCCCGGACCAGTTCATCAGCGTCGCCGAAGAAACCGGCTTGATCATTCCCATCGGCAAATGGATCGCCCGCCAGGCCTGCCGCATGAGCAAAGCGCTGACCGCGGTCGGCCTGGGCAACCTGCAAGTAGCGATCAACCTGTCGCCCAAGCAGTTCTCCGATCCGGACCTGGTGGCCTCCATCGCCACCATCCTCAAGGAAGAAGCCCTGCCAGCCCACTTGCTGGAGCTTGAGTTAACGGAGGGCCTGCTGCTGGAAGCCACCGAGGACACCCACCTGCAGCTCGACCAGCTCAAGCGTCTGGGCCTGACCCTGGCCATGGATGACTTCGGCACCGGTTACTCGTCGCTCAGTTACTTGAAAAAATTCCCCATCGACATCATTAAGATCGATCGAAGCTTCATCCATGAAATCCCGGACAACCAGGACGACATGGAAATCACCTCCGCGGTGATCGCCATGGCCCACAACCTGAAGCTCAAGGTCGTGGCTGAAGGCGTCGAAACTGCCGAGCAGTTGTCGTTCCTGCGCCGTCACCGCTGCGACGTCGGCCAGGGCTACCTGTTCGACCGTCCGATCCCGGGCAACGAGCTGATCGAAAAGCTCAAACGCTACCCGCGTGGCCCAATCGCCTGACAAACACAGAATCTGTGGATGACACAAAACCTGTGGGAGCGGGCTTGCTCGCGAATGCGGTGTGTCAGAGCCGTGGTAACTGACTGACTCAACGCCTTCGCGAGCAAGCCCGCTCCCACAAGGTAGTGCGTATCGGGCAGGTATTGGGCACACTGACAGCCTGTTTATTTACAACCCAACCTGACTGAGAGGACTGATCATGGTTCTGCGCTCGGAAATCCTGGTGAACAAAAACGTGCTCCCTACTAAAGAACAAGCTCTGCCTGGCCGCGAAACCCCGATGAACCTCCCGGAAAGACATTTCGTCCACGACGCCCCGCTGCTGGGTCCGTTCGCCAACGATGTCGACTTTGCGATCTTCGGCCTCGGCTGCTTCTGGGGCGCGGAACGTCGCTTCTGGCAGCGTGAAGGTGTGGTCAGCACCGTGGTCGGTTACGCCGGCGGCTTCACGCCAAACCCTACGTATGAAGAAGTCTGCTCAGGCCTGACCGGCCACAGCGAAGTGGTGCTCGTGGTCTACGAGCCGGCAAAAGTCAGTTACGAAGAATTGCTGAAGATGTTCTGGGAACTGCACAACCCGACCCAGGGCATGCGTCAGGGCAACGATATCGGCACCCAGTATCGTTCGGTGATCTATGCGACCAACCCGACGCAACTGGCCGCCGCCCAACACAGCAAAGAAGTGTTCCAGGTCGAACTGACCAAGGCTGGCAAAGGCGAGATCACCACCGAAATCGAAGAAGCCCCGACGGTCTATTTCGCCGAGGCGTATCACCAGCAGTATCTGGCCAAGAACCCTGAAGGTTATTGCGGGATTGGCGGCACTGGCGTGACTTGCCCGATCTGACACAGAACACTTGTAGGAGCCGGCTTGCTGGCGATGGCGGCAGTGGGTCCAGCGGTGACCTTTAAGCCGCCATCGCCGGCAAGCCGGCTCCTACGGGCCGAGCATTACTCGGCAATCAACCAATCCATCCGCCAGCCACCCTGGGTCTGCCCAAGCTTCTCGGACAACCACGGCAGCAGCTCACGCAACTCTTCCTCCAGCCCCCACGGCGGATTGGCAATCGCCAGGCCAGAACCGTTCAGGCTGTTCGGCGTATCCAGCGGGTGCACCAGCAACTCCACGCGCAACAACTTCGGCGCACCGGTACCGGCCAGGTCCTGGTAGAAACGACGCAAGGCGCGCTGATCCTTCACCGGGTACCAGATGGCCGCCACGGTCTGGCGCATGCGGCCAATCGCTTCCTTCAACGACGCGGCGCAGCGCTGCATCTCGTCGAGCTTCTCGAACGGCGGATCGATCAGCATCACCGCACGCTTCTCCGGCACCGGCAACAAGGCCCGCGGCACAAACCAGCCTTCGCCCAGGTGCACCTTGACCCGGCGATCACCGGCCATGTTGTCCTTGAGCAAAACGCCGTCTTCCGGATGCTTCTCGTTGAGCAACACACGATCCTGCGGACGAGTCAGGCGTCGCGCCAGCTCCGGCGACCCCGGGTAATAGCGCAACTGGCCATCCGGGTTCATCTCGTGCAGCACCTGCATGTAATCAGCGGTCAGGATCGGCAGATCCGGCTGATCCCACAAACGCGCAATGCCCTCCAGGTACTCACCGGTACGGTTGGCCTGGTCACCCTGAAGGTCATACAGACCGATGCCGGCATGGGTGTCGAGATAGGCAAACGGCTGCTCCTTGCGCGACATCAGGGCGATGAGGCGGGTCAAGGTCAGGTGTTTGAACACATCGGCGTGATTGCCGGCATGGAAGGCGTGACGATAATTCATGATTGCTCCTGCGCAGGCCGGGAAGTTTACCTTTTACCGGCCGGCAAGTCAGGGATTGACGGCCAAGCGGCCCTGACAAATGACTTGCAAGGGCGCAAACCTGTAGGAGCCGGCTTGCTGGCGATGGCGGTGTATCAATCAACATGGAAAACGTCTGACACACCGCTATCGCC